>CALDEW010000467.1 GCA_937942355.1 uncultured Pirellulaceae bacterium
GCTTTTTTTTCCTGTTTTTGTCGCGTGCCTGTCGGTGCTTGGGAATATCGGCTTCGCGCAGGACGCCGCCAGCGCGACCGATCCGCCACCATCAGCCAATCTGTCCGCGGCTCAAGCGTCTGCGGGCCAAGCTGTGGCTGGCGATCAAACAGAGAGTCTGGAAAAGAGCGCCGGTTGGGCCAGCGAAGAGGTACTTGGGATCGAGTATGTTTTTTGGGCGATTTTGTTGGCGTCTTCGATTTTGGCTTTGGTGTTCGCTTACAAATTTTTTCAAGAAATGAAAGCGGCGGAGCCTGGCAACGACCGCATGGTGGAGATCGCCAATTATGTGACCCTTGGTGCGAAGGCCTATCTGAAACAGCAGTACATCATTGTGTCGATTTACTTTGTTGTGGTGTTTCTATTGTTACTGGTCGCACGATGGGCCGGTATTCAGCAGTATTGGGTGCCCATCGCGTTTTTGACCGGGGGATTTTGGTCTGCCTTGGCGGGCTACATTGGTATGACGACCGCCACCGCTGCCAGCAGTCGCACCGCCGCAGGCGCCATGAAGTCGCTCAACGATGGACTGCAGGTCGCCTTTCGCAGCGGCGCAGTAATGGGCTTGGTCGTGGTCGGGTTGGGTACGCTGGATATGTCGTTGTGGTATGCGATTCTCCGTTTCGTATGCCATCTGGATCTGAATACGATCACCGTCACGATGCTTTGTGCGCTGATGGGAGCTTCCAGCCAAGCGCTCTTTGCGCGGGTTGGCGGCGGTATTTTCACCAAAGCTGCAGACGTTGGAGCGGATCTGGTCGGCAAAGTCGAACAGGGCATCCCCGAAGACGATCCGCGCAATCCCGCCACTATCGCAGACAATGTTGGCGATAACGTAGGAGACGTTGCCGGTATGGGAGCCGACCTCTATGAATCCTACTGTGGTTCGATTTTGGCAACAGCGTCCTTAGGCGTGGCAGCAATGGCGATCGCCGCAGCCGGCTCAGCCGAATCAAGCGACCAGCTTTTAAACATGCAGGTCCGTGCGTTGTTTTTACCTCTGATCGTCGCGGCGATCGGTATCGTGATGTCGATCGTATGCATCTTTTTGGTCAAAGCCACCGACGATGCCAGCCAGAAGGCATTGTTGAAAGTGCTTGGCAAAGGAATCAATTCGGCGATGTTAGGAACTTGGGTTCTTTCAGCGATCGCCACATGGGTGGTGCTGGGCACAGACTACATTGGCATCGCGGGCAGCATCAGCGTGGGTCTGCTGGCGGGTTGGGTGATTGGTCAGTGGACCGAATACGTCACCAGCGATGAATACGGACCGACGCAGAGGCTTGCCGCTCAAGCGGAAACGGGGGCAGCGACGGTGATTATTGGCGGTGTGGCTGACGGCATGAAAAGCGTGTGGATGCCGGTGATTGTGGTCTGTATTGGCATGATGCTGGCGTTTGGTTTTGCCACCGGATTCAATTTCAGCCAGCCCTCAATGTTCACGTTGGGCCTTTATGGTGTTGGTATCGCGGCGGTCGGTATGTTGTCGCCGCTGGGTATCACGTTGGCGACCGATGCTTACGGGCCGATTGCTGATAATGCCGGCGGCAACGCGCAGATGGCGGAACTGGATGAGATCGTCCGCACCCGCACCGACGCGCTGGACAGTCTTGGCAATACGACCGCGGCGACGGGCAAAGGGTTTGCGATCGGTTCGGCCGCGTTGACAGCGCTGGCGCTATTGGCGGCTTATGTGGAACAAGTCAAAACGGGTTTCGATAATTGGGCTCAATCAGCCGCCACTTCGAACGCGGTTCAAGTCGACGATACTTTTTACAAAGTGAATAATAGTTTCGTCGTGCGAAAAAATGGTGATGACGTGCAAGGGTTCTTGGTGATGCCTGAGTACAGTCGTAAAACGAAAATCGCGAAAGCTTGGAATTCGGTGACCGAACTTCCGGCTGCACTTCCGGCTGATCTTTTCGCTCAAGATCAATCCGGCAATTGGACGTTTGCGGCGACGTCGGATCCACTTGAGAACGTTCGCACGGCGTCGATGCTGAATATCGTGAAGCTTTACGATGCGACGGTGCTCAATCCGCGCGTGTTGATCGGCGTGTTTTTAGGTTGCATGGCGACGTTCGTGTTTTGTGCGATGACGATGAAGGCTGTCGGCCGGGCCGCTTTTGGGATGGTCGAAGAGGTGCGCAGGCAGTTTCGTGAAAATCCTGGTATCATGGATGGCTCGGTCGTGCCCGATTACGCGCGGCCGGTCGCGATCAGCACCAAGGCCGCCCAGCAGGAGATGGTGTTGCCTTCGTTAATGGGGATCGTGACGCCGATTGTGGTGGGGATGATTCTGGGCGTCGGCGGTGTGTTGGGGCTGTTGGTGGGGACGCTGTGTTGCGGATTCTGTTTGGCGATTTTCATGTCCAATGCCGGTGGATCCTGGGACAACGCCAAAAAGTACATCGAGGCCGATCATCACGGTGGTAAGGGTTCTCCGGCCCATAAAGCGGCCGTTGTGGGGGATACCGTGGGCGACCCTTTCAAAGATACCAGTGGTCCAAGCCTGAATATCCTTATCAAACTGATGAGCATCGTAAGTGTTGTTGCGGCAGGGCTAATCGTCCGATACTCGCTGGTAGCAGTCGGTCTGCTTTAGCGCTGTCACCGGGGCATGGGAATCAAGTTTTTTCCCTATTTTTGTTGCCAGTTGCCCGCTCAGCGGAGAATATCGTTGGAACTATCGACGTTTGCAACTATCTTTTAGTTGTCGTCGGATTCCAGAAGTTGAAGCCGAAGGCATTATTTGTACCGGCGCAGGCAAGGAGCACCGGATTATTAACAGGAGTTCTTTCAATGAGAACCAAACCTATGAGTTACTTTTTTAAGTTGACGTTAGCGGTTGCGGGAGTTTGCTCTCTCGCGGTGACGTCCTACGCCGACACTGATTCGGCACCATCGAGCACACCAGCGGTGGCGGCAACGGAGGCAGTTTCGGTTGAAGCTGAGACCGAACTGACGCCGCAGCAAACGCGCTCCCAGAAGAGACGGTTGGCCACGATTTCGAAGACTCAAACAGCCGCTGAGGGATTCGAAGCGGTCGAAATGTTTGCGGCGATGGAAACGGGCGATGTCGAAGTCACCATCAAGGCTCGCAGCGCGATTGATTCCAACATACTTGTCAAGAACAACACGGATCGACCTCTGTCTGTGCAGATGCCTAAGACATTCTCAGCGGTTCCCGTGATGCGTCAATTTGGTGGCGGTGGATTTGGCGGTGGTGGTCGAGGCGGCGGATTAGGCGGCGGCGGATTAGGCGGTGGCGGATTAGGTGGCGGCGGCCAAGGTATCGGCGGCGGGTTCGGCGGCGGCGGTGGCGGCGGTGGATTCGGTGGCGGCGGATTAGGCGGCGGTCGAGGCGGCGGCGGTGGAGCCTTCAATATCCCACCTGGGAAAGTCGGCAAAGTTGCTGTTAAAACCGTTTGCTTAGAGCACGGTAAGAAAGATCCGAAGTCTCACATCGATTATAAAATCCAGCCGCTGAGCATTCTCAAAGACGATCCTAAAATTGCCGAGATGATGACAATGTTGGCCAACGATGAGATTGCTCAACCTGTCGCTCAAGCGGCTGCTTGGAACGTGACCGATAACAAGTCATGGCAAGAGTTGTCTGTGATGAATCGTGTCGAGAGCATGAACGGTTATTTCGAGCGGTTCTTCACTCGCAATCAACTGCTGTTCGCTCAGCAAGTGGTCTCCCTTGCAACGCAACGTGCGATCGAAACCGCAGGGGAAAACGCCGAGTCAGAGCAATCTCCCGGCAACTACAACAACGAGTAAATTGAAGGTCGTTGCCTTCGCCGTAGTGCGAGGAGCGATGAGCTAAAAAAACGAATTGATAAACCCAACGGAACGCAGCAATGCGTTCCGTTTTTGTTTTAGTTTGCTGGTCGTGTTTGCTTGTTGGGACCACGCCAATGGAGGTAAATGGAACGCACTTGCGCTGGCTCGGTTAAATCGGCGATCGAGAGAGTGATCGCCAGCGACCGAGGCTCTGGTGGCAACAGGGTGACGAGGCACAAGCCGGGAAAACATCTTCAGCATCATCGCCACGGGGCTCTCAAAGCGCCGTTCTTTTTTTGGGAAGTCGATAAAAAGAAGAGAGGCGAGACAGCATAATTGCTGCCCCGCCTCATGCTTCTCTCGCGAGTTGGATCCTCTAATTTGGAAAGTCCTACTAAGTTCCGGCGACTTCTTCCGCTTGCTCCGGTCGCTTTGTCTGGCTGACTTCGAGTTCGCTTTGCTTTTCTG
>CALDEW010000468.1 GCA_937942355.1 uncultured Pirellulaceae bacterium
CCCTGGGGGCGGAACGGTGGACTTCGGATTGGTTTTAGAGGTTGGCTTGGCGTTTCTTTTTAACTGACTGCATCCCACTGAGCTCGCGCTGCCTCTCTTTGGAGACAGCTTGGATCGGTGGCCGCTTCAAACATCTACCGAGGCTCTGCCCACGCACCGCCGAAGCGGCGCGACGGTGCGAAGCGAAAACATGGCGTCTTCCATCTGCTTCGTAGCTTTGAAACTCATCGTGACCCGATTGTTGCAATCAAGGGGTTTGGTTTTCCACACCGCCTCATTGCTGAGAGCACGACCAAGTTTTGACAATCGTGATCTGAACGTCTAAACTGATCTCTTTCTTGGTCGCCTTCAGCGCATGCAATCGGCATACACGAAGACGGCCAGTTCAACGCTGAACCTATCCATCAGCCTACGACCGCTGGATAGATTTCAATACGTTTGTTAGAGAAGCATGGACGAATTTGAACTAGAACTCGAATTTGAATCGTGGGAAGAACACTACGATTTGTACCAACAGAAGGACTGGCCAGCCCTTGTCGAGTATTGTGAATCAGAGGTGCGTAGATGCCCTGACGATTTGCATGCGGCAGAGCGACTGGCCGATGCTTATTTGCGAAATGGAGATTACGACAAGGCGATAGAATTTTCGGGGAAGATTCATCGTGAAGAACCGGATATCTCTTCGTTCCAGCATCGCATCTTGGATGCTTTGCGAGCGTTGGGTAAGAGTGAAGATGATTTTGATTGGGTCGTTCCGCCCGAGATTGTCCGGCTTACGTTGGAATTCGCTGACCGTTGCTACGAATTCCTTCGGCCCAAACGAACACCACGGTCAATTTATGATCTGACCTCAGAGGTCGGATGCCACAAATACTGCGCCTTTAGCGACGACGATCTGTTGCAGTTTCTTAGTCAAGATGCAAGGTTCAACGTTGTTGGCGACAGCCCTGTGACAGCAGATATCTCCGTCGTCCGCAAGTCGAAGAGCAGAACAAAGGCGTGAACTAGAGTGGCGGATCACTCGGAAATTGAAGGCCGCGTCAACCGCCGCCTCCCGGTTACGCCAACCGTTGAACGAAGCCGCTTCGCGGTTGTTGGTTTGGATTCATTTTGTGGGCTGAGCTGATTTAATCGACATCTTCTCTCTTCTTACGCTGTAACGATTTTCGGCGCTGTTACCTTTGTCCGCGCTGTGCTGGTCCGCTCTTTCTCGAATCGCTGATAAGGCGTTCAGATCTGTACCAAGCAGTTCTATGGCGTGAAAACCTGGATGGACCATACCGGCTGGGGGAAGTTTCGCCGTTTAAGTATCCGCCAGAGTATCGAACGAAAAACGTAGGATGGGGCACTCTTGCCCGTCCAATAATACGCGCTTGATAATTGCGCTCGGGCAAGAGTGCCCAAGCTACGGTTGCTTATTCGTTAAAATGCACCGTTGCGTAGCCGAAGAATCCGGGCTTGAGTCGGACGGGAGCGTCGTTGCCATCTATCGCCAGCTCTCCTTCGTTTTCCAAATCCATCTCAACGCGCAGCATCCGCGTCTTGGAATCAAGGGCCGAAGAAAAGCGCGTTACTTCACCTTCAAACGTCTTGCCGGGCAGCGCGTCGATTTCGGCTAGCGTTACTCGCACGCCTTTTTTAAGATTGGCGATGTCTTTCTGCGAAAGCGAAAACGTGACGCGCACTTTGTCGTCTCGGACGAGGCTGAATAAAGGCTTGGCTCCGCTGTTACCTTCGGCGCTTTGCACAAAAGCTCCCGCGTCGACCATGCGATCGGTGATCGTGCCAGCCCAGGGGGCGCGAATCGTTGCGTACTCCATCAACTTTTTGGTGTAGTCAATGTCCGCTTGCGAGACTTTCACTTGAGCCGCCGACGCAGCCGCATCGGCTTCGGAACTACGGATCGCCGATTCTCCTGCTGATAAATTCGCCTTGGCCGTCGCCACCTTTGCGTCGACCGCTTGAAGCTCTGCTTGAGCAGATTGAAGTTTGTACCGAGCGGCGTCCACCAGCGACCGTTGCACCGACCCGCTGGCTGCCAAACGCGCCAGTCGCTCACACTCGGTGCGTTCGAAATCCAACAATGCCTGCTTCGCCGCTCGCGCTGACGCGGCTTCGGAAACGCCCGCCTTGAGCGCGTTGAGTTTTGAGCGCGCTTCTTCGATGCGGGCTGTCGATTGGGCAGATTGAGCCTTTGCCAGCGCAAGTAGGCTCTCCTTCTGCACCAACTTCAATGCCATCTCGGGTACGTCGATCACAGCCAACACATCGCCCGCGGCAACCACATCGCCGATGTTTACCGATACCGATTTTACGTACCCGCCGGTTTTGGCATACAGCATCGCCGATTCGTAGCCTTGCACCGTCGCAGGGACGCGCGGATTGGCCGATTGAGCAACGCCATCGCGCGCTCCAATCAATAGCACGACGCAGGAAAACAGCACCGTCCAATTTGACGGCTGCAAAGCTGAGCGGTTCAAGGATAAACGCTTACGATTAACTTTCATTGGAAAGCTCGATTCTTTGAGAACTCTTGGGTGATTTTAACATCACATACAAACAGGGGATCACCAGCAGCGTCAGCACCGTCGCGCCGATCACGCCGCCGATGATCGCGCGGGCCAGAGGCGCGTTCGCTTCGCCACCGCCAAAACCGATCGCCATCGGCAACATCGCCAGCCACGTCGTTAGCGACGTCATCAAAATCGGTCGAAGACGCACCATCGAGGCTTCCACAATCGCATCATAGGGGGACTTCCCTTGGTCGACCAATTTGTTGGCGAAATCAACCAACACGATCGCATACTCGACCACGATCCCAACCATCATGATAATTCCCATGAAGGACATGAGGGAAAGATGAGTTTTGGTCAGCACTAAAATTGCGACCACGCCGATAAAGCCCAGCGGTACCGCCAACAGAACAATCACGGGATCGACAAAGCTTCGAAACAGCGCCACCATGACCAGATAAACCAGAATCGTGGCGATGGCCAAACCGCTGCCAAACTGAGTGAATGAATCACGCATCGTTTGGACTTCGCCCATCATGCGAACGGTGCGGCTTTTGTATTTGGATTCGTCGGCGAGAGGTTTCTCTGCCCAAATTTTGGCAGCGTTCTTGTTTTTTGCGGTAACCGTTCCCAAACGATAAACGGCGCCCCGTTCGTCGGCGTCAGCTTTGGCACCCATTTTCACCAATTCATCTTCAATACTTTGGCAAACGCTACCGACATCGTAGCCGGGCAAAACGTTGACGTACACGTCGATGACGCGCGAAATGTTTCGGTGGTTAATAACCGGCGGGCCCGCTTCACGGCGGAAGCTGACGACATCACCC
>CALDEW010000469.1 GCA_937942355.1 uncultured Pirellulaceae bacterium
ACCAAAAGAGTTTTTGTCGTGTGTTCTTGTAGCCTTTCAGTTGCTCACTCCGACCGGGGCAAGCCCGACGGAAGCGTAGCTTAAGATTTGTGGGGTATAAAAAGGCAACCCCGCCGCTCACCCCAAGACGATCCGCCCCCCTAACCTCTTCAGCTAATGCTACGACCGCCGACAGCGATTACCGACTGGCGATTGTCCGTTTCAGAGCAACCAACCCGGGAACAAGCAATAGTATGACGTACGCAAACAAGGCGACATAGCGATCCCACCGCACCACTTTGATAGAGCCTTTTAACGTCTCGAGTTCGTCTGATCGGCCATCGTCGCGCGTGCAAAAATTGCGAATCGTTTCTGGGTCGCGACGCGCGCCGATCATATGAGTCGATCCATCCAGCAATGAAACCGACGGGCCGAATTCTCTGCTGGAAAACATGTCATTTTCGACATGAACTACATTCCCAGATCCACGTCCCCCCAACAAAGTAATCGCTTGTTCAATCGTCAGATCTTCCGGCTTCGTCCACGGCACCGGATTTTCCATATCTTCAATGACGGCAAACGTATTGGAATTGCCGTCCCGAATGTCTGCATAAGACAAGGTCTTCCCAACTTCGAACGGGGTGCCCTTATCAACGACCAATTTGTACGGGGTTAAGTTCGCCGGCGCGTCTCTCATGCAGCAAGAAAAGCTCCCGGGCATTTGATCAAGAAGCTTAATGTTGTTTGGCCCATCCCATGGTTCATCGAAATCGTACTTCTCGTAAAGTGCCTGTTCTTCGACAAAAGGTAAGATTAACACCCGCCAGCTGCAAATTGGTTTTCCTGTATCATCAGTTTTGTAGCTAGGGAAAGCTCTATTCCGACTTTCGTAGTTGATTATAGCCAAGTTGATCTGCCTAAGTTGATTCAAGCTATACGCGCCCCAATAGGCTGTCGAACGAATTTGTTGAAGGGACATTGACAAAAAGTACAGTACTACAAAAAACAGGATCAGCGTGATCAGCACGTTGCCGTTTTTCACCTTAAAGAGAATCAACCAACCGCCCAGAATCAATGTAGTAAGAACAATCGTCCAGGCACCAAACGGCAATCCGACCGCATAAACCGCTACCAAATAGAAAATTGCACTCAGACCGAACTGTTGTTTGGCGGGCGCTAGGGGCCCTTGATTCTCATTCATGCTCAACATTCTATCAGATTCGCAAGGCAAATCCTGCTATACTGACAATGCGTTTTTACGATTTGGGTTTGCGTTACAACGCAACCACAACATCCCCACTGGAGAAGAAGCCAAACGACTGATGCAAAAATTTCACGCGACAACGATTCTTACGGTTCAAAAAGGCGATCAAGTCGCGATGGGCGGCGACGGACAAGTCACACTTGGCGACGCGATCATGAAAGCCGACGCGATGAAGATTCGCAAACTCGGCGGCGGAAAGATCTTGGCCGGTTTCGCCGGCAGCAGCGCCGACGCGTTCGCGCTGATGGAACGATTTGAAGCACAACTCAAGGACTCGCCCGGAAACCTCACGCGCGCCGCGACCGAACTGGCTAAACAATGGCGGATGGACAAAGCGCTCCGGCAACTCGAAGCATTGTTAACCGTTACCGATGGGAAGGCGTCACTGCTGGTCAGCGGCACCGGCGATGTGATTCAACCAACCGACGGAATTATCGGCATCGGTTCCGGCGGCAACTACGCTATCGCTGCCGCCCGAGCTCTGCTTAAACACAGCAATCTTTCGCCCAAAGAGATCGTCCAAGAAGCACTCTCGATCGCCGGCGGTATCGACATATACACCAACACCAATATCGTGGTGGAAACGTTGAGCCGGGAGTCCGCTTGATTTGTCGATGAGAGATTTTGACAGGATTTCAATGATGGCTCATCCCTGAAACCTTTTCTCGCGTAGAGCGGTGGAAGATAAAGGACAAGCCAGCTTATTGAAACTTCAGAACGAACTTAATCCATTTTGTTTCCGCTGATCATCAAGCCTAGAAACGGTTCATTGATTGGTCAAGAGAGCGATAAAAGGTGCGAGATCCAAGAAGTTAACGAATCCATCACCATCAATATCCGCTTCCTCTTGATACCCTCCATTTGACAGAACCGAAATGAAGGAAGCGATGTCCAAGAAGTTGATGGTTCCGTCCCTATTGACATCGCCCGGAGCTAACTCCACACCGATCATGGAATTAATAAAAGCAGAGAAGTAGCCCACATCCGCATACACTCCAGCAGTTTCATCTGCACATCCAAAACCAAAGCTCGTAATACCTACAAGTGTTAGAGGAGACTCGATGAAGAGTGGGCCACCGCTATCGCCTTGGCAAGTATCTCTATCAACGCCAAAAGCTCCAAGGTGCTGACGGGTTATACTGGCACCAAATTCACTTTGGACCCGATCTAGGCTAACAGTTTGCAGATCAACTTGCTGGAGCATTGCTGGAAATTCGCGTGTAAATTCGTCATCAGTAATGTCACCCCAGCCTATTGCCTTCACTGGTGTATCGACTGTTGTTGTAGGAGAGTTGGCGATGGATATGGGCGTGATGTCGGTAATGGGACTGTCCAGTCGCAGCAGCGCAACATCAGCAAGAAGGTTTCCACTGAAGTCCGATTGGAAGTCTGGATGAATAATAATCTCTGTGACGTTGCGTCGTCTTGCAGTGCTGGGCACGCTTTCCAGATTGGTGACGCCAACCACAACTTCGAGGCCACTAGCATCTCCACGGTCCACACAGTGCGCCGCAGTTAAAACAAAATCAGGACTCACCAGCATGCCGCCACAGAATTGATTTAGAGAGATATCGGTCGAACCACCGGACGGGGAGCCGATACTTGCCATCCATGGATAGGTTCCCCCTGCTACGTCGGTGCCACCGATAACTCTTGACTGTGCGTGAGACGTGGCGCAAAAGCACAAGGTCAATAAAAGGCATGCAAATGTTTTGTTCATGAGTAGTTTGATTTTGGTTGCAGTGAAAATGAATCTAGGGCTAACCCTTCGGAAGAATCCTATTGTTGGCTGTAGAGGGATTGCATGTCAATGTAAAAGTGTGGCAAAAGAAAGACGTTTAACAGAACTGTTCTATTTGTGTTCGGCGCGCTTCATGCAGCAACCTCATATTATTTCCTTTTGAATTGAATAAGGGTGTTGAATCCAACAAGGGTGTCAAATTGAATAAGGGCGTTAAAATTCAATAAAGGTGAGAGACCAAATTGGCTGACTAAACAAGCTTTCCTTTTCTGCCGAGGGACTTTTCATTGTTTCCAACTGGAAATTCATGATTATTTTGGTCACGACTAGTTCTTTTTGAACCTTGGTGGATTTGTTTTGCAAGAGTGCTTCGACGCTTAACGGAAGAGACTCATCCTTACAGAGATTGAACCATTGACTTGCCCCGCTGACGGCATCGCACTACACCAACACAAACATCGTTATGGAAACAAACATCGTTGTGGAAACGTTGGGATGACTGAAAAATTGGGTCGCTGCTATGCCGTTAGCAATCCAATGAACGGGCCAATGTCCTGAAAGTTAACTTCCAGCCCCGTCCTCACTGACGTCCGCCACGTCAAGAAATTCACCACTTTGCAAAAGCAAAATAAATGGTGTCGGCTACTTGAGCTTCACCGCCTTCAGACCTTTATCAATCGCCGCTTCGGACGCTTTTAAAATCTCGGACTTCTCCTCGGCGGAGAAGAACCAATCCGAACGCCATGCGATCGTCAGCAAAGCGATCATGCACGCCGATCCCATCACCGGGTCAACCAGCATCAACAGGGGCGTTGCCACACAGGCCCAGATTCCCCCGTCCGTCTTACATCCGAAGTAATGATTGAATCCAAACACCATCAGCAGATTGATAAAGTTACCGATTGTCGTTGCGACGACGGCTCCGTTGAGCCCCAACACGGGAATCAACGCCATGTTCAACAATATATTTGAGAACAAGCCAACGAAGATCGCCAGCGCTGCCCATTTGCCTTTTTCGGCCACCCACAAATAGTCTTGTCCAACAATGAACAGGCAGAACCATGTGCAGTAAACTAACGTCAATGGAAGCACTCCCAAGCCCGCGTCGTAGCGGCCTTCAAGAATCCATGTGAAAAGAATCGGAGACATGAACATCACCAGAATTCCACAGACGGTGAAACTCAGTGCCACCAACTTGACCGTCCAATTCAATTGCTTAACTGCCTTTTCGGGCTTACCGGCTTCCCAGTGAGCGCTCATATAAGGCAACAGCACGCCGCCCAACATTGCCGCGACGCTGACAAACAACAGCGGAACGACGCGGCCGCTGTGATATTGCCCTACCAACCCTTGAGCAATATCTGCTGGACCAGGGGACCAATGGATCAACATATAACGATCCGAAACTTCGAAAAAGTTATGGCAGACGTTCGAAGCCCACAACCAGATCGCAAACGGAGCAATTCGTTTCCACATCTCGGCATGACCAAGATCGGCACCATCGTTGTTGATTTCTCTGCGAAACTTCCACAGCACCCAAACCGCGGGTACGATGCCCAAAATACACGCTGCCGCATAACCAACCGCGGCCGCCGATGCGCTGTCTTCCCAAATCCAAACCAATCCAGTCCCAACAACGGCAAATACAATGCCGGTCATAAATCGCATCGCCGTCACAACTTTGACTTGGCGTAACGATTCCATCAGAGATGAAAGAAAATTCGAAAGCGACACGATCACCAGCGCAAACGCTAAACCGTAAACTACGCCGATCTGTTGATCCGTTCCGAAAATCAGCTCCGACACCGTCCCTGGAAAAGCGAAGATCACACCAGCCATCAAGAACGTCATTACGGTGCTTACGACACCAATTCGAACGATGAAACTGCGGAGTTGACCTCGGTTGCGATAGTATTCAGAAAACCTTCCAAAGCAGCCCGGCAACCCCAACACCGCGAACGGAGCCAGCAGCATCAAAAAGCTCCACACCATCGACCATTGCCCGAGTTCCTGATCGGTCATGAACCGGCAGAACAAAATACCTCGAACGAACCCGATGATTTTCTGGCCAACGGTCATCAGTAACGCGAACACAACCCCAGCAGCGATCGTATCGGAAACCATTTTCGGTACCGATGGACGATGTTGGTCACTCGCTGTGAGCAGGCCTGTATTTTTTGTAGGGGCTGAAGCCATTGAGTAGGTTGGTGGCTGGTTGAATAAAAGGAAGGCGGAGTTCAGAAACTAAGTGTTGGTCATGACCAGCGGCACGTGAGAAGCAGCACGCCAGAGGAACGAAAAGTCTTAAGTATGGCGTCGAGTTTTCCAAATATGAGGGTTAGGACGATTGAACGTCGCCGACGACGGACACCTATTGTGCGCCGGTGATTACAGCACCCGCGTTCGCAATTCGATAAAAAAAAGAGCCGCAAATCTCTCGAAATGCGACTCCAATTGAAGCGTTCTTTTAACCATCCCTTTCTATAAAGGCAGACTACTTACCCTGCTGAGAGGGATCCAGTCTCGAGTAGGCTCGAATGGTTTCATGCTGTCCGCCGAGTCCATTGTTGGACACGTCTCGAACATTACCATGCTCCTGCCCCGTGATACTGTTGTTCCAAACGTAACCCTGCGAGTAACCAGTGACGTTTCCGTTGGCATCATAAAGTGGTCGGTTCACCCAGCGTTTGGAGCCATTGTATTGGCTGCCGTTTCGACCATAGTCAAAATAAGTATTATCGACTTGCCCATTGCGAGTGTTCAATCCACCGGTCCATGGATTGACGCCTGAAATCACACTGGGCGATACCATGACCGGAAACTGTGGACGATGCATGGGTACGATTGGCGTTGGGAAACTGAGGTGATGCGGATGCCCTCCAAGATGCTGGGGATAGCCACCGGGAATCACTTGACCATTGACGGTGTAAATTGGCCCTTGAGCCGAAGCGTCCTGTGCAGCAAAAATCCCAATCACTGCAACCAATAGACTTGCCACTGCCGAAACTGTAATTTTATTTTTCATCTCTTCATCCCTTTTAAAAAAGTTAGTTCAACTTGAAACAGATTTAGTAA
>CALDEW010000470.1 GCA_937942355.1 uncultured Pirellulaceae bacterium
AAGACAAATCGCGCTCCGGTGAGCAAACGGTTGATCGTTTCGACCGATGACGGAGCCGTCGAGGAAGTTGCCAGTGTAAAACTGCACTCCGACGTCCGTGGTCAGCAACTCCATAACACGTCCGGAATTCTCTTCATGGATACGTGCCACTGGGCGTAATGTTCCCGCTTCGCCATTGATCACAAAATTATGGTCGTAGCCACGGCCGATCTTTAATTGCGGATCGTCGGCTTCAATGTGTTCTCCGATCTTTTTGGGTGCGCTAAAATCAAACGGTGTTCCCTTCACGTCTCGTAGTTCACCTGTGGGGATCGAGGTGTCATCGGTGGGGGTGAATTTGTCGCAGTGGAATTGCAATTGATGATCAAGAATGCTCTTCAATGCTCCGCCGCCCAGATTCCAATAGCCGTGGTGCGTTAAATTGCATAACGTTGGTTTGTCGGTGGTAGCGCGATACTCGATCTTTAATTCGTTTTTCTCGGTCAACGTGTAAGTCATGGTGACTTGCAGGTTGCCAGGATAACCTTCTTCGCCGTCGGCGGAAAGATAATCAAGTTTTAGCTGCGGTTGGCCGTTATGCATCGTTGAAGTAGGCGTCCACAATCGCTTGTCGAATCCTCGAACGCCACCGTGCAAATGATTGGGGCCATTGTTGGTCGCCAATTGGTATGCTTGACCGTCGATCGAAAACTTGCCTTTGGCAATCCGGTTGGCACAACGTCCTGCGACCGCCCCAAGGTATCCTTTGTCATTCTGATAGCCTGAGAAATCGTCGTAACCTAAAACGACGTCGTCCAGTTTCCCTTGCCGGTCGGGTGTTTTCAGGCTGACCACGATACCGCCGTAGTTAATAATCTGGGCGATCATGCCATTTTCGTTGGTCAACGTGAACAAGGTAACAGGCTGTCCCTCGAACTCGCCGTAGGAGCCGCTTGTGATGCTCGGTTCACTTCCAAATGCTGTCGTTGCCATCGCCAAAACCAGTGCCTTAAAAACAAAGTTTATAGTTCTAATAGTAATTTTTTTCATCGAGGTTTCATCAATATTCTGAGACAAAACTAGGAAAGAGTGCGACCACCGTTAACGCATAGAGTCTGTCCCGTTACAAACGAAGCCCGCGGCGAACAGAAATCCGCCACCGCCTGAGCGACGTCTTCGGGTTGGCCCCAACGCCCGGTGGGGATCGTTTGGAGGTAAGAATCCAAATGCTCTTGCGAGGCGTCTTGATGCCGGTCGGTAGGGATCCAGCCAGGAGAGACTAAATTGGTAGTGATTCCAAAGGGGGCCAGTTCACGTGACAAGCCATGCGTCCAAGATTTTTGAGCGCCCTTGGCGGCCACGTAGGCGGTGAAATTGGGAACGCCGCCTTCCACGACTTCGCTGCCGATGTTGACGATGCGTCCCCATTTTTGGCCCTTCATGTCTGGCAAGACCGCTTGTGCGAGCAAGAACGGGCTCTTGATGAAGAACCGGATCATCTCCTCGTATTCTTGCCAAGAGTAATCTTCGATTGGCTTTTCGGGCTGATCAAGCGTGGCGTTGGGAATCAGGATGTCGATCGGACCGAGCTCTCGTTTAATCTTGGTAACCAGTTGATTCACCAAATCTGCCTCGGTGACATCTGCCTTAAAAAGCGCGCCCTTGGCTCCGGAACTGACGAAGCTGGCCAGCGCTTTTTCGGCGCGGTCAGTTTGATGGGCATAGTTCAGGGCGACCGATGCACCGCGCGCGCCCAGCTCCAGCGCGATGGCATAGCCAAGTCCTGTGGAGCTGCCGGTGACCAAGGCCACTTTGCCTTCAAGTTCTTTCATTGTGTAATTCGTTATGCTGGCGGCGGATACGATATTATGGGACACCGTACGTTGAGAACCAGTCAGCTCAAGACGATCCTCGACAACCGGTCGTTATGAAGCATAATAGCATACACGACTTGGGCATAAATTGCTGATTTCGCTAATCCTCTTTTGGAATTCTGACTTTGCGCAGTGCTTCTACTACCTTCGAACATCAGTCGGTTTTCCATGCGCTTGTTTGGGGGCTGTTGATGATCTTCATAACAGGTTCAATGCAGGAAACTGCCCACGCTCAGACGCCTGAATTCAGCGCTTCCCAACTTGAGTTAGTCAATCAGCTGATCAACGGGCTGGCTTTCGATTTGCCTTTCGACTTGGCTTAAACGGTTTGGGGGAAGAGCTTCGGCCACGCTGAGTCCTACCTCTTCTTTTCAATTTACGGAAACCAATGCCGCTGCGGTGCGAATGCGCTTCAGCGGCTTCTTTTTGTTTGCACGTGAAATTTTCTTGTCGCGCGAACCTTCTGTGACGCTCTATGTCATTTCCCCAGCGGTTTCGTATCGTTTATTTTTGAATTTCAAACTCCCATTTTTCTCCCAATGCCCGTCATGCCCAAAACTAATTTTGCGTCCTGTAGCCTGCGATCTTCACGATTTGTTTTTCTCTTTAACTTGAGTCCACGATGCCAATCCGCCCAATTCCAATCCCTGAACAGCTCAGTCGTGATGTTTTAAACCATCTCAATCAGCTAGGCATAACGAACGTCAAGGCCTACCGTCGGTGGTGCGTTGACAACGGATTCGGACGTGGCCTCAATAAGAACAAAGCCAACCGCCTGGCAGAACTGGCCGCTGCTCGGCGCAATCAAGGTTCTGCCGCGGACGACTTCCAGAGACTTTGCAAACGTCAGCCCATCAAAGCCCTGCAAGCCATTTGCGAAGGGAATATTGACCCGGATCATTTGCCTTCGCCAGAACTACTGGAATTCTCTAAGGCCCTTACGGCAGCAGCACGTAGTAAACATGAGCCAGCTCTAAATCGGTCGGCACTTAGCAACGCGCTGAAGCATCTTTCACAGCGGCGAGCGAAATTTATTGGGTTGGCACTTGCACAACGTTCGTCATCTTCGGCCAATTGCGAGACCTTGCTGGCATTGGCGCGTGTCGTTCAGTATCGCAGTCAGTGGGTGAGACCTCTTAAGCAGTGGCGGCCAAAATCAAAAAGTCCACGTCGCCAATTCGAATCGTTACTGCAGCATCTGTTTGCGAAATACGAACCCATGCCGGCGTTTTTTCAGCACGTTTGGACGTCAAACGCGGCCTCGATGGCGCGTTACCGCGGTTGGTATTTAAGAGTCGCCGGTGGAGAGAATTTGCGAAAATGCCATTTGCCAATTCCTTATACACGCCGGATGGCGCACTGGTTTATGCGGTCGCCTGATAACTTTTCGGTTCCGCAAGCACTGCGTTTTGGGCAGGTCATCGGATTAGGAGGTGACCAGCGTTTGGCACGCACCATCGCAATGACACGCCTTGCGGACAATTTTTCATGTGATGAATTCTGGGTTACGGTTATCCGCTGGTTTGTCAATCAGCCGTTGTTAGACCCAGTACAGGTCGGGCCGATCATCGACTATATTCACTTTCAACGTTTTGTGCCCGAACATGTTATGGTCGGTATCAACCGCCAAATGGGCGATGCCGATCACGCCGTAGCGGGGCCTCGACAGCCGAACTTTACGATGAGAGACCGCACTGCTGCGACGTTAGTTCGGCACGTTAATCGCTGGCACCAAGGTTTAGCCTACAGCAATCGCCAACAGAATTGCACTTGGACCCCAAGCGGTATTGTTGCGTTCTCCTTGTTAGAGGGCGGCGAGTCATCCCAAGATCCGATGGCCGGTGTGAACTTGGAAGGGAACGTTAAGCACTGGATCATTCGCGAACTTTTAAGCAGCGCGGCATTAGTGGCAGAAGGGCGCAGGTTGAATCACTGCGTGGCCAGTTACGCATCTTCGTGCCGCAACCGTCATAGTTCCATTTGGACGATGGAAGTTGAGCGTTTCTCGGGCGTGAAAAAATTGTTGACCATCGAAGTGAGTTTGCGAAACCGCTCCGTCGTGCAAATCCGCGGTAAGAACAATCGCTTGCCCGACGAAAAAGAGGTCTGCCTCATCCGCAGGTGGGCGGCGAAGGCCGGGTTGAAGATGGGGATTGGCTAGGCTTTGTCCCCAAAGTCAGCGCGGTCTACACTATTAAGGGCGGGTTTCTAACCTGCCATTTGGCTCCGCTTGGCAGGTTGAACACCTGCCCCACTCAGTTTAGAGACAAAGTCTAGTGCTATGTTACGTCTTAATTTTTGGGTAAGTGGATGAGGCCACGAATCCTACGGCTGCATTAAACGATGCAGTAAATGCAACATCGAAGGGTAAAGGAGGGGCAGGACTCGTTGCCTCATCCACTACCTCCAACCCTAAATTTAAGTTGGAACGCAGCACTAGTTCGTCGGTGAGGTTGCTGCTGACGTTAGTAAAAGGCTCGGACATAACGACCGGCGCCTCACCGAGGCCTTAATGCCCCTAAGTGAACTGACAATTCTGACAATTTGCCACTAAGGGCGGCACCTGGGCGTTGAGTTGATAACTTTCCCAGTTTGTTTTAATCTGAGAAAGCGATTTTACCCTGAGAAAACGAATAAAGAGGTGCGGTGCCCGTTTTTCCTTGCAACTCGCCTAATTGCTGAGAATCGCGACATTAGAAAAGTCGCTTCATATTTTGTTTTTGTCAGTGATTACACTTATAAATGTCGACCTAACGTGGGGATGTCGTGGTTAGAACACTGATCTGTGGGCTGCGCAGCCAGCCACAGCACTCGCAGCACTGAAACGGTGAGAACTTGCCAATGAAGAATTCAAACATGGATGCCCGTCGTTTTGCGATAGGCAGAAGATCCTTTTTATCCAATTCTTTCGCCGGGATTGGCTCGCTGGCGCTGGCTAATTTGATAGGCGCTAATGTCGCCCAAGCTAGTCCAGAAAAAGAGGGGGCGGCTCCTTGGCCAGCGCTCTCCGGCCTTCCCCATTTCGCCCCCAAGGCAAAACGCATCATTCACCTGTGCATGGCCGGCGGGCCATCGCATCTTGAGTCCCTTGATCCCAAGCCGGAACTCGACCGTATCCATGGTATGCCCTTTCCGAAATCATTCACCGAGGGCCAGCAACTTGCCCAGTTGCAAAACAATGTACTCAAAGCCAGGAAGTCATTCACCAAATTTAAAAAGTGGGGTGAATCGGGGTTAGAGATGTCCGAAATGTTTCCGCACACCGGTGCCTTGGCCGACGACTTGTGTGTGATTCGCAGCATGAAGACGGAGCAAATCAATCACGACACTGCCCATGCGTTTATGAACACGGGCTCAATCATCAAAGGCCGACCCAGCATGGGATCGTGGCTGTTGTACGGGCTGGGCGCGGAGACAGAAAACCTGCCGGGTTACGTCGTCATGATGTCCTCGGGGCCTGGGGCTCAACCGGTTTCAGCGCGTCAGTGGAGTGCCGGCGTTCTGCCCAGCAAGTATCAAGGCATTGCCTTTCAATCCAGCGGGTCGCCGGTGCACTACATTGGCAACCCCAGCGGCGTCTGTCAATCGACGCAGCGTCAGGTCGTCGATGAGGTCCAACGCCTCAATGGAATTCTGGCCAAGGATCATTACGATCCGGAGATCGCGACAAGAATCTCGCAATACGAGATGGCGTTTCAAATGCAGTCCGCCGTGCCCGAATTGACGGACATGGGACAAGAGTCCAAGGCGACGCTCGAAGCGTACGGAATCGACAAGCCCGGTGATGGTTCTTACGGCTCCAATTGTTTGCTGGCCCGACGTTTGCTTGAACGTGGTGTGCGCGTGGTTCAACTTTATCATCGCGCATGGGATCATCATCGGAACCTTGAGAAAGATTTCACGAAGGCCGCCAAGGCCACCGATCAACCGACCGCGGCTCTGCTGAAGGACCTGAAACAGCGCGGCTTATTAGAAGACACACTGGTCGTTTGGGGCGGTGAATTTGGTCGAACCCCGATGGCGCAGGGATCCGGACGCGATCATCATATCAACGCATTTAGCATCTGGATGGCCGGCGCTGGTGTCAAAGGCGGCATGGCGTACGGCGCAACAGATGAATTAGGCTATAACTCAGTCGAAGACATCGTCCACGTGCGTGACTTGCACGCGACTTTGTTGCACTTATTCGGTGTGGATCACAATCGTTTAAGGGTTCAGTTTCAGGGACTGGATCTTGGTCTTACCGGTGTCGAAGAAGCTCGAGTCGTGAAAGAGATCTTTGGCTGATCGTCCAAAACAATCTTAGGTGATTAGCAGTAGAGAACTTACCGTTGACGATGCTGCCAGCTTCGCACCGACGCTCGCAGTGTCGGCAACGGGTGTGAATTCCTAACTGCCAGTCGCGGTAGAATAACCGACAAACCAACACAGTCTCAAAAACATCCATGAACAACGAAACACCAAAAACAGATCGAAAAAGTAGTGCCGACATATATTCGTCATGCCGGCAAATGGCGATAGGTATCATTGTTCTGCTAATGGTCGCCGGAAGTATCGAAGCGAAGGAAAAACAACCGCCCCAACGTATTCCCGACGAAGTAACCTTCAACGCTCACATTCGTCCCATCATGTCCAAAACATGTTTTGCGTGTCATGGCCCTGATGAGAAGAACAACAAAAGTGATTTTTTGTTGACCTCGTTTGAGTCGGCAACCGGCCCCTTACCTTCTGATGGCGACTTGGTTGGAATCAAGCCCGGTAGCCCCGAACAGTCCGAAGTCTATCTTCGGATCATTGGTCAAAGCGAAGACGGCGAGCAAATGCCGCCTGCTGATTTTCATCACGAACTATCCGAGCGCGACAAAGAACTTTTCCGTCGATGGATCCAACAAGGGGCGCAGTACCAACAACATTGGGCTTACTCGCCTATCAAGCGTTCGGACGTGCCGGCACCGGATGGCCACAAAATAACCAATCCCATCGACGCCTTCATCGTCAATCGTTTATCGCAAGAAGGCCTCAAGCCTTCACAGCCTGCCGATCGTGCCACACTCCTGCGCAGGCTAAGCCTTGATCTGATTGGTCTTCCGCCGACGCGCGAACAGGTGCAGGATTTTATTAATGACCCATCGGATCAAGCTTATGAAAAAGCCGTCGACCGTTTGCTTGCCTCGCCGCAGTACGGGGAACGGATGGCGATGTTTTGGTTGGACTTGGTGCGTTTTTCCGACACCGTTGGATTTCATGGTGACCAGAACCAACGAATTTTTCCTTATCGCGATTATGTGATCAACGCTTTCAATGACAATATGCCATTTGACCAGTTCACACGCGAACAACTTGCCGGTGACCTGCTTCCCGAACCAACCGATCAACAACTGATTGCAACGGGGTTCTTGCGGTTGAACATGATGACGCGCGAGGGCGGTGCTCAACCGGGCGAGTACCTGGCCAAGTATCGAGCCGACCGCGTGAGAGCTCTGGGGACGGTCTGGTTGGGGGCGACGTTGGGCTGCTGCGAGTGTCATGACCACAAATACGATCCGTTTTCAGCGCAGGATTTTTATTCATTCGGCGCGTTCTTCGATGACTTAAGGCAATGGGGCGTTTATACGACTTACGCATATACGCCCAATCCGGACTTGAAAGGTTTCACCAATAACCATCCTTTCCCTCCAGAGATGCGAGTCGACAGCGATTCGCTGCTGGCTGAAATAGCTGTGCAGCAAACGAAGCGCGATCAGCAACTGTTTCGGGAGCTTGGGAAAAAGGTGATGGCGGACAAAAAGTTCCCCCTGTGGAACCAAGAACTCTTACGGCAGTTAAATAAGTGGCCCAGTGGTTGGATTCCCTTGGAGGTTCAAAACGTTAGTACATCTTTGGGATCAGAGCATGAGGTGGCTGAGGATGGCTCAATTTTGCTGACAGGAGAACCCCAGTACGCCGAAGGTGAGGCGCCCAAGGATGCAAAGAAACCCAAACCTAAATTGAAGGAAGTCGTCACCGTTACGACGCGCGTTAGTGCTGAAACGATGGTGAATTCGGTTCGGCTAGAAGTGTTGCCTCATCAGAAGCATGGAGATTTTGTCGGCCGCAGTGGACAAGGCCGCTTCACGATCGGCAAAGTCCGAGCAACGTTGCACAATGCGAAGGTCGATCAATCCGACCCAAGCGATGAAGCTGGAGAAAGCGCACAAGCCGAACAGACTGATCAGACCGACAGCGCGTCCGACGAAGAGGATGGGCAACCCCTCACCTTCGCTTGGTCTCAAGCTGACCGCCGGGCTCCGCTGGCGTACAGAAGTGGCCGCGAAACTCCTGAACTTTCGAGGGATTGGCGCTCTGGCCCCAGCGTCTGGCAGTTGCCCAGCAACGAAGCCCAACTGACGCATACGGCCGTTTATCACTTCGATGCACCGGTGAAAATTAGCCCTGATCAAACGCTCCAGATCGAAATCGAAAGCAGTGACGTGGGACAGGTTCGTTTATCGGTGACGCCGATCGGACATGCGATTGCCGGCTGGGATGCCGACGATGGGCGCCTGCGGGAAGCCGCAATGGAGACGCCGAAGAATCGAACCGATTTGCAAAACGCGCAACTGGTGTCCGTTTTTCATCGTTCAACGGTTCCGCTGAAGAAACAGTCCAAGAACAGCCAGAGGTTTCGCGCACGCATCGTCAGACTTCGTGCTGGCAAGGCAATGACGATGGTTGCTCAAGCGATCCCTGAGGAAAAGATTCCTGTCTCCCGTGTGCTGCCGCGCGGCAACTGGCAAGATGAAACGGGTGAGCTTGCCCCTCCCGGTTTTCCTGATTTTCTACCGGGTTTGGATTCACCCGATTCACCCGATTCGCCCGATTCGCCCGATTCAAGCGCCAATGAAAGCAGCGATGAAAGCGCCAGCAAACGTCGAACGCGACTGGAACTGGCTCAGTGGATTATGTCACCAGAGAACCCTCTAACGGCGCGTCACTTCGTGAATCGAACGTGGAAGCAATTTTTTGGAGCAGGCCTCTCTGGAGTCATCGACGATCTTGGCAACCAGGGAGAGTGGCCCAGTCATCCGCTATTGTTGGATTGGATGGCCAGCGAGTTTGCCCAAAGTGGTTGGGATGTCAAACACATCGTTCGCCTGATCGTGACCAGTGATACCTACCGGCAGGCCTCTGCTGTTCGAAATGACCTCAAGGATATTGATCCCTACAACCGCTTGCTGTCGCAGCAGTCACCGCGCCGGTTAGAGGCCGAAGCGATTCGCGACAACACGCTGTCGATCGCCGGGTTATTGATGGCCGATTACGTAGGCGGTCCCAGTGTTTTTCCTTACCAGCCTTCTGGGCACTATCGTCCTATTCAGTTTCCCAACCGGCATTACAAATCTAGTGATGACTGGCGGCAGTATCGGCGTGGCCTTTACATGCACTGGCAGCGCACTTTCTTGCATCCAATGCTGGTCAATTTTGATGCACCCAGCCGTGACGAGTGTGCCGCAGATCGCCCGCTGTCCAACAGTCCTCAACAGGCGCTAACTCTGTTGAACGATCCGACCTTTGTCGAAGCATCAAATCATCTTGCCGCAAACCTGATCACCGAATGTGGCTCGGATGACTTTACAAAGTTTTTGAACGCCGCATACCTCAAAGCTTTGTCTCGCAATCCTTCACAAGAAGAGCGTCGCGGTTTGAAAAAGCTTTTTGACAAGCAACTGAAGTATTACCAAGACAATATCAACGAAGCCAAACGGCTGCTGAGGGTTGGGCGCGTCAATGCTTCGGGGTTCGATCTGCCCGAATTGGCAGCATACGCGCAAGTCTGTCGCGTGATTCTGAATCTGCACGAAACGATTACGCGGTATTAATCCGGCATCGGTTGCCCCGTGGTACGATTAATGGCAGGGCCGGACTCGTGGCCTCGTCCACTACGACGGTAGGGGGTAGGGCCGGTTCCTACCGGCCGCGCCCTGAGTTTACCTGAACCGACCGGTGGAAACCGTCCCTGCGCGCTGAATCCTTGGGAGGAGTGGACGCGGTTGCTCCGTGGTACGATTAATGGCAGGGCCGGACTCGTGGCCTCGTCCACTACGCGGTGGAAAAAGGGGAGGTGAAAACGCATGAACCATGCGTTGATTAACGGCCTCAGGTGCTGCCGCAGCTTTTCGAGCTCGACCCGGAACTGCTTCCTACCCAACTTGGCAGGAGCTGGGTCCTCTCCGCTACCCGCGTTGGCGGCACGTCAACGAATTCGGTAACGTTAGCAACTGCCGCAGAAGGACGGTCCAAAACCACCGAAGATGAAAATGAGGACAACGCTGACGGAGTAGCGATGTGCTGTTGCGGGGCAACACTGTGTTTGCCCAGCAATCCACATCCAGATCCACCGCTGCAACATCCACTTAAGCTCGCGGCTAAGAGGATCAGAACAGTGCAATAAGCGCTTTGTTTTTTGTTCACCAATTTGCTCTTTTATTAGCGTATCTTCGGGTAATTGCCGTCACAACGATATGTATCGGATTCTTCACGGCCTTTCTTTGTGAATCAGATAACCAAGTTGCATATTTAGGCGGAATGATTGGAATAGATTCACAATAGGCTCTTGTTTCTCCTCCAACATTTTGCAATCCGAATAACCATTCGACGATTCTTGATTGTGAAAGAAATTCTTGCCGAGGCCGGTAAGCAACAGATGGTGACTGACGTCTTTGATGTGTCCGACATCGATTGTTACCCATCGACAAACAGTTTTTGAAAATTCTTCAATCGAATTAACTCAACCTAAACGAGCCAGAAATGAATTCTACGCAGCACACCGGATCATGGAAAATATTAAGAAACGCAATGATGGTCATGATGATCTCAGGTTTCTTGACTGTGGAAATTACCAAGCCTACGCAAGCCCAAACGCAAATAAATTTTGGTGATTCCGCTGGCTGGGTACAGTCATTGGAGGATGCGGTCGCTCAATCTCAAAACACCGGCAAACCTATCATGTTCGTGTTTTCGGGAAGCGATTGGTGCAGCTACTGTCAGCGCCTCGAACAGGAGGTGTTCCAGACGCCTGAGTTTGAATCATGGTCAAACCAAAACGTAATTAAGGTGATGGTTGATTTTCCCAGGTACCACAATCTGTCTGCGAACATTGCTAAGCAAAACGAAGAATTGAAGGAGTACTTCGGGGGGCTGTTAAGGGGATACCCAACCGTATTGCTAGTTCAGACCGATGGCACCGTCTTGGGTAGATCCGGTTTTGTCGCAGGCGGGCCAATTCCCTGGATTGCGAAAACGGATCCGATCCTGCGACAATCACAACAACGCTTGGCCGGAACGAGCAGCCAAAGTCATTGATGGGTCGAGTGGTTCAGTTAGAGAGCAGCTTCGGTTTGAGAACGGCGTCGGAACACAACACTATTTTAGTTCTGTCACTGCCGCTGAGGATAACCTAATAGCCCGGTGTGCTTTTGGCGGTAACTTCGATGGTGGCAGTCCCAATCGCTCGCGCGCTTCACCCAACATGCCTACCGTGCGAGTTGCTCCGCACCGCGTTAATCCTTGCGAAGGAGATGCATCCCATCGCGGCCTCGGTAGCTCAGCAGCAGCGCGTTAACCGCTGCGCCGCGTTCAAAAACGGCTTCGAAAAAATGCTGCTCGCCCGGCCAAGGAAACGCAAAGAACAAATCAAATTCTTCCAGGCCCAATCCGATCTCTTCGTAAATGTCGCCCTCACTGGTGTCGACATTTTCGACTTCACGGCCAAGATCCGTGGTTGCCGAAGTGCCGCGCGGCACGAAACTGCCGCAGTAGAAATTGGCTGATAAATCCAATTCATCGGCAAGGGTGCTGGCTTGGTCGACGAGGTTGGATTCGATTTCGATTCCCACTGATTCCATCCCACGCAGCGACGTTAATAACGTCGCAACACCAAACCCGGCACCGAATTCGCAGAAACGGTTGCCTGTCAGCAAATGGTTCTGTGCAATCCAAGTCAGCGCTTGATCCAACAGATGGAAGTCACAGGGAACAAAGTTGTCCGATACGGATTCTTCAGCCAACATGAACTTTTCGATTCGCTCGTTGGCGACGTCAATCAAGTCAGCCGCTTCGGGTGTGTGCTCAATGCCCTTGATGGTGTCTGGGATTTCGATCGGCTGAAGTGGCATGGTAGTTCCGAGTGCTTTGTGGAGTAGTGGATCTTATTAAAGATCCTAGCGGCGGGATCTTTAACAAGATCCACTACAATAAAACCGCCTCTTATCTTCGGATGGTCCCAAGAAGTTTGTGGATTTGCGAGCAGACAAAGCCTACCCAAAACAAAGCCTATCATGACCGTGGAACATGTCGCAGAGGGCAGCATGAAGAAATTGTGATTTGCAGGCGTGTCGGGCAATGCGCGGAAAGACCTCTTGCCGATGTGGTATGATTTATCTTCACCTTTTCGCAAAACGAATGTAAGAACATTTATCGCTTCTGACTGGGAAATGCCATGAGCACTACAACGGATGCCGCTATTGTAAAAAATTGTTTGGACTACACCCTTTTTTCGTGGACGAAACAAGGAGGGCTCAATCCCATCAACGCCCAGCGCGCCGAAGGGGTCTATATCTATGACCGCGATGGGAAAGGTTACATTGATTTTTCGTCGCAGCTGATGAATGTCAATATTGGGCACGGGCATGCAAAGATCAAAGACGCCGTCGCCAAACAGATGGACGAAGTCAGCTACGTTTATCCCGGCATGGCGACCGACGCGCGGGCTGCCCTTGGGAAGAAGTTGGCCGAAATCGCGCCGGGTAAACTGAGCAAAACATTCTTTACCCTCGGTGGTGCCGAGGCGGTCGAAAACTCGATCAAGCTGGCTCGCGCGGCCACCGGTCGGCACAAGATCGTCTCGCTGTATCGCTCGTACCACGGAGCGACTTATGCCGCCATGTCTGCCGGAGGTGATCCACGTAAGTTTGGAATGGATGCGCAGCAGGTTCCCAATCATGTCCATGTCGAAAACCCGTACTTCTATCGGTGCCCTTGGAACAGTTCGACCTTCGAGGAGTGCGGTGAGAACGCGGCGGCGGCGATGGAACGCGTGATTCAATTTGAAAACCCCGACAGCATCGCCGCGATTCTGCTTGAAGGTGAAAGCGGATCATCGGGTTGCATTAAGTATCCGCCGAACTATTGGAAACTGATTCGCGCGATCTGCGACAAGTACGGGATTCTGCTGATTTGTGACGAAGTGATGAGCGGCTTTGGTCGTACGGGAAAGATGTTCGGCGTCGAAAACCACGGTGTTGAGCCAGACATGATGTGCATCGCCAAAGGGCTGACCTCGGGGTATTTGCCGCTGGGTGGGTTGATGGTAACCGAAGACCTAGCGCAACAGTTCAGTGAAAAAGCGCTTCCTTTGGGGCTGACGTATTCGGCGCATCCAGTTTGTTGCGCCGCAGCGCTGGCGACGATCGAAGTCTACCAAGAAGACGGCTTGGTGGAGCAAGCCGCTCAGACCGGCCGCTACATTGAACAGCAAGTTGAACAGTTGAAGGAGAAGCATCCTTCCATCGGCGATTTCAGGAATACGGGGCTGTTGGGGTGTATCGAACTGGTCAAAAATCGCGAGACCAAGGAGCCGGTGACTCCTTGGAATGCCAAGCCCTCAGAGATGGAGGCGACCAGTCGCATGGCGGCCAAGATTCGAGAGCTTGGTATGTTCACGTTTGTACGATGGAATTGGATTTTCGTAGCGCCGCCGCTGAACATTACCAAGGAAGAAGTGGATAAGGGACTGTCGATTATTTCCCAAGCCATTTCGATCGCCGACGAATATTGCAATTAGCGTGTCGCTTGGCTTAATCTTATAGTAGTGGATGAGGCCACGAATCCTGCACCTGCATTAAACGATGCATTAGAGGTTGGATCAAAGGGAAATGGAGAGGCCGGACTCGTTGCCTCGTCCACTACAGAGGTCCTAAGTTTTTGTTTGCGCTCAGTTCTGGAGAACCCATGTCTCTGTTAATTAAAAACGGCCGCATCATCACGGCCAACGATGATTACGTGGCCGATATTCTGGTCCAAGGTGAACAGATCGCAGCGATCGGCAACGATCTGTCGGCTGAGCCGGACACCGAAGTGATCGACGCCACTGGGAAATATGTTTTTCCGGGCTTCATCGACCCGCACGTGCATATTTATTTGCCGTTCATGGGCACGTATGCCAAAGACGATTACGAATCGGCCAGTAAAGCAGCTTTGGTCGGCGGTACAACGACCTTGATCGAGATGTGTTGTCCCAGCCGCGCCGAATCGCCAATCGAGGCCTTCGAACTGTGGCGATCTAAGGCGGAAGGACTTTCGGCGGTCGACTTCACCTTCCACATGGGCGTCACAAAATTTGACGATGCGGCTGAGAAGGAACTGCGCGAACTGGTGTCGCGCGGCGTGGCGTCGTTCAAGATATTTTTGGCTTACCAAGGTGCCTTTGGTATCGATGACGAAGAACTGTTCAATACGTTGAAGCTGGCCAAGGAACTGGGCGTGATCGTTACGGCCCATTGTGAGAACGCAACAGCGGTTTCGCAGCTTCAGGCGGAATTGATCGCGGCCGGCAAAACAGGCCCCGAGTTCCACGAGCCTTCGCGCCCCGAATCCATCGAAACCTCCGGCGTCAATCACTTGATGACTTTTGCTGAATTGACCGGCGCCCATGTCTATGTCGTGCATACTTCATGCGATGGGGCTGTTCGCGCCGCCGAAAGGGCGCGTTATCGAGGCGTCAACGCTTGGATCGAGACGGTTATTCCGTACTTGGTACTGGACAAAACCTACGCGGAGAAACCGGACTTTGAGGGCGCGAAATATGTCATGTCACCGCCCATTCGCGATATCCGAAACCAGCCAATCCTGTGGGACGCGCTCCGGAATCGACTGATCAGTACCGTCGGCACCGATCATGCTCCATTTGACTTCGGCGACCAAAAGACGATGGGCAAGGACGACTTCACCAAGATCCCCAACGGGATTCCATCAGTGGAAGACCGCATTAATTTGCTTTACACCCACGGTGTTGTCGCTGGGAAAATTGATCTCAATACATTCGTCGATGCCGGTAGTACCCAAGCGGCTAAATTGTTCGGGCTGTATCCACGCAAAGGTGCGATCCAAATCGGCAGCGACGCGGATCTTGTCATCTTTGACCCTGAATACTCCGGCAAAATTTCGGCGGAGACTCAGCAAATGAACGTTGATTACAGCGCGTTTGAAGGCTGGGAAATTAAAGGCCGTCCATCAGTGGTCACAGTGCGCGGCGAAGTCCAAGCACGCGATGGAGAGTTTGTAGGGACATTGGGACGAGGCCAGTTTCTGGCTCGAGAGCCCAATCATTTTTAGGGTGAGCTCGTTGCGCATTGTTAATCACGAAGTGATGGCATGTATTAGCCCCGGACGCAAGTCCGGGGGACGATCAATCATTCGCTCCTTTAGTCCTGAAAGGACGACAGGAATTAAAACACCAAAAGCATGCCGTGCTTTCAGCACTTACGGTGATTTTCCCGGGGCCAATCCATGGACTTGCGTCCATGGCTATTACCTACCGTGCTTTCAGCACTAAAAACGTGCGACTTCAAAACGCGTTAGTGCGGGGGGCTGGGACGAGGCAACGAAATCCCGTGCTAACGCGATTGGGATACGAACGCTCATCAAAATACGAAAGTCATTTAAGGGGGATTCCTTAACCGCGCGAAAGTGCATCACTCTGATCCACGAAATCGTCGCCCGTCCACTGATCGTCTTCGCGAATCATCTTGTCGGAGGCTTCGGCAGCTTTCTTCTCCGCGTGAGCCGCTTTCTTCTTCGCGCGAGCCTCGGCCTGGATCTCAACCAGTTCCGCATGGGTGCGGAAAAACTGCAAACTGTGGCCCTTGAAGTCGCTGATCGAATCGAATCCGTGTTCGTCCATGAACGCCGCCAGTTCGTCCATCATGGGTTTGACCATGGCATACCCCATTTTCATGACGCCCGTGCAAACCTGTACCGTATCTGATCCCAGCAAAATAAATTCGGCTGCGTCTTGGCCCGTTTCAACGCCCCCGATACCGCTGAGCGTACGGCCTTCGAAATCGGATTGGATTAAGGTCGC
>CALDEW010000471.1 GCA_937942355.1 uncultured Pirellulaceae bacterium
GTCACTTAGATATTCCTCGTCGTAGTCTCCAGCGAGCGAATCATCGGCAGAATTGCGCGACCAAATTTCAAACTCATCACCGTGTGGATCTGCTGAATAGTACATTTCGACCGTTTGATCCCACAGATCGACCGCGCTTAACGCTGTCGCAGAATATCCGACCTGTCCATCTGCGTCTAAAGACTTAACTGGCACGTCATCGTGACTTAGTGAACCAGGCAACATCTGCCAGAGGGAAACGACGGCCACCAAACCTGCCGCAGCGACGGCCACCCAACGCCACGCGGGTGAGCGATCGGTCTCCGCCGCATGACCGCGACCGAGTGACACTTTATCATCTAGAGAAGTCTCGATCGAAGCATAAGTCGAAGCGCACAACGAAACAGCATCGGCCACCGCAACTTGTGCCTCCAAGTCTTCGGCAAGCCGCTGTTCAAATTGGACCGTTTGCTCAGCCGTCAATTCTCCTGCAACGTAGCAAAACGCCAGCCAATGAAGCTCGCTTGCGAACTCGGCAACGTCGTGATTGTTTTTCGTTTTCTTCATCCGCGTCTTAATCTCTACCGATCTAATTTTTGCCTTAGTCTGCCTTAGTCTGCTTTAATCTGCCTTAGTCATCTTCTTGGAAATGATCTAAGACTGACTTCAACTTCTTCAAGCTACTGTGCATGCGAGCCAACACGGTTCCCAGCGGCACATCTAATTCTTCAGCAATCTCTCTGAATTTAAGTCCCTGATAAATTCGTTTTTCAACGACCTCATATTGTTCCGGCGAAAGCTGCTGTAGCGCGCCAGTGACTTTCGACTGCAGCTCCCTCTCTAATATCTGCGCGTCGGGATCGTTCGTTTCACGACCCTTCCAATCAATTTGCCAAGCGAATTTTTCCAGATGTTTTGTTGCGGTCGCCTGCTTCCGGCGGACCTGCATGGCTTCGTTGTAGCCAACGCGAAACAGCCAGCTCTTCATCGCGGCAGGGTTCTCTACCGTATCACCCTTCTCTAACAGCTTGATAAACGTTGATTGCAACGCATCTTGGGCCAAAGACTCGTCCTTCAACACGCCCAACAGAAAATGACGCAACGAAAGCCGATGACGAGCGAAGACAGCTTCGAAGTCATCTTGATCACTTAAATCGGGCACGTGGGCGTCCGAATCAGGTTGGCTGGATCGTTTTGACAAATTTATCGTCGGGGGGCTTTAATCAGATTGCGCATCAGCCCATATATATGGGGATGCGGGACAGTTGCCTTTTATTGGCTTATTATTGAAATCATTCCAATTATTTTATTCGGGCCGCCTCATTCTGTGGCAAAACATGCCTCTTGGGAACATTAGGGCCCGTTATAAGCCCATATTGCATGAATCTGGCTGAACTTTGCTCCACCGAGCCCTTTTCAAATACACGAATACAACGTCCGTTGACTCATAAAATGCCGAGTAATCCAAGTCTGCCGCACGCGAAAAAGATAGATTTTGGCGGTATCGGTTGGCGTCTTGCGAGTCCCCTTAAATCAGGTCATCATTGAACCTTCAGTCATCGTCATTAGGAGTCCTTTCGGTTGTTCATTGGCCCCGTTTTCACACGTGAAGCAATCGTCGCGCCCCGGCGCGTGCGCCATTTTCTCACCCGCGGCGTCTACGCGACGGCGCTGCTGCTGCTGATCTTTACCGCTTGGCTGGTCCTCACTGGCACCCAGCGCATCGTGAACGTTGGAGATATGGCCCGTTTTGGAGCCGTGCTTTTCCAAGTCCTTGCTCCGTTGCAACTTGCTTTGATGCTGTTCCTGGCAGCCATCCAATCAGCCAGCAACGTCTCGGTGGAGAAAGATCGCGAGACTTTGGTCCTCTTGCTGATGAGCCGCCTGACCAACAGCGAACTGGTTCTCGGAAAGCTATTTGCAAGTTTGCTTGGCCTGGGAGTGATGCTGCTAACCAGTTTGCCAATTTTTATGCTGATCGTCTTGTTTGGTGGGACGTCCTTTGCCCAAGTCGGGTGGACGTTTCTGGTGACCGCCGCCGCCGTGTTGGCCGCAGGTAGTCTCGGCTGTACGATCGCGTTCTGGCGCGAAAAAACTTTTCAGGCTCTGGCTCTGGTCGCACTGTTGCTGGTGTTTTGGATTGGACTGTTTGAAGGCATCGCAATCGTTCCAACAAAAATCGCGGGCTACACCGGATCGCAACTTGCTGCCGCAGCGAGTCCCTTTCGCGCGATTCTGGCCGCCAGCCATCCTACGGTAACCGAGACATGGCCCGTTGAGGTCGTGCCCTTTCTGATCGTGGCCATGGCAATGTCAGTCATCCTTTGCGGCATCGCGATCTTGCGCGTGCGCAGGTGGAATCCCAACCGCGACGTACGCCAAAGCCAATCCGCTGGTGAACAATCCGACGGCATCGACGTTTTCACCGGTTCTGTTATTGGCGTTGAAGACGAAACAATAGCGGCACAGAACAGAACACAAATGGAAGTCGCAACAACCGAATTATCCGCTGGTACCACTGACACAACAGCCACCCTCGGTCAACGTGCTGTCGCCGATGGCGAACGTTTTCGTTCGGGGCATGTGGATGACCGAACCCGCTTGGTCGGCACTTCCAGTCGCCGTGTTTGGGACAATCCCATTCTGTGGCGCGAAGTCTGCACATGGGCCTACGGAAAGAAGATTCTGTTCATCCGAGCCGCTTATTGGTTGCTGGCGGCGATCGTGTTCATGGCAGTCTATACGTTAATCGCCAACGGTGTTTCCACGCGCGGCGCCTCCGGCGGCACCATTCTCATCCCCGCCTACGCGAAACCATTGGCTCCGTTTTTGTTTGTCAGTATCGTAATGGTCAACGCGTTGGCCGTCACCGCGATCACCACCGAACGCGATGGACGCGCTTTAGATTTGCTGATGGTAACCGATCTTTCGCCCAAGGAGTTTCTATTTGGCAAGCTATTTGGTGTGATGATTATCGCCGCTGATATGATTTTGCTGCCGCTGTTGATTGTCGGCTACCTTTGGTTCTCCAACCTTATCAGTTTGGAAAACCTGTTTTACCTATCAGTGGGCTTCATCAGCGTCAACGTGTTTGGGATCGTATTGGGGATCCACTGCGGCATGTCTTACAATTTTTCCCGGCAAGCGATCAGCGTCAGCCTCGGCACGGTCTTTTTCTTATTCCTGGGTGTTGTCACCAGCATGGTGATGATGGTCTCTTTCACCGGTAGCGTCGAAGCACAATTTGGCCCCTTCCTGGCTTGTTTGGTCGGTGGCGCAATTGGGATCTACGTCGCCCTAGGGTGGAACAGTCCTTCCTCCGCGTTGGCGCTGGCTTCGGCAGCGCTTCCATTGGCGATGTTTTATTCGATCACCAGTTTGCTGATGGGTAACTACCTCTCAGCATTCATTGTGATGACGGGCGTTTACAGTTACGCCACGGTCGCGATCATGCTGCCGAGACTAACGGAGTTTCTCGTTTCTACGCGGCGTTTGAAAACGGCTGAAGATGATTGAGCTGATCCCGCTTACGCCGTGGCTGATTGCAATGGTCGTCCTGATGGCCTGTTCGGGATTTTTCTCAGCCAGTGAAGCGGCGCTGTTTTATCTTAGACCGCGCGATCTAAGCGCGATGGAGTCGGGCTCAGCACCTCAAAAAGCCGCCGCCAAACTATTGGAAAATCCAGATCGTTTGTTGTCTGCGATTCTGTTCTGGAATCTGATGATCAACATTATCTACTTTGCGATCAGCTCCATCTGTTCCCTACGCATCGAAAAAATGGAATCATGGGGGCAATCGGGAGCACTGCTATTTACGATGGCTTCGCTGTTGGCGATTATCTTCTTCAGCGAGATGATGCCTAAAAGCCTCGCCGTGCTCAAACCTAAAGCACTCGCCACGTCACTTAGCTTGCCGCTGACGATAGCGGTCCGCGCTATCGACCCCGTGATGCCCCTGCTTCAGTGGATCTGTTTGGTATCGCGCCGTTTGATATGGCCCGGGTTTAAACCGGAACCCTATTTGGAAATCCAAGACGTCCAACAAGCTATCGAACACTCCGGCGCTGATCCCGAACTGATCGAACAAGAACAAGCCGTTCTTCAAAACATTGTCGACCTTGGAGACATTCGCATCGACGAATGGATGCGGCCGCGCACTCAATTTGTCATGTATCGTCCGCCGGTAAGCTTAGCCGACCTCAAGAAGCTTCCGCCCAGTGGTTACCTCTTGATCTCCGAACCCGACAGCGCGGAGATCGAACGCGCGATCCGTTTGGACAATCAATTTGAATTGCCGGATAAAAATATTGAACGCTTCGGCGAACCTGTTTTGTATCAGCCCTGGTGCTCCACCGTCGCCGACGCGCTTGAGAAGATGTCGTATCGAAGCAAAGAAGTCACTGTCGTCGTCAACGAGTTTGGCGACACGATCGGAATTTTAACGATCGAGGATATTCTCGAAGCCGTGTTTAGCTATTCCCCCAGCCGCAGCCGCCGTTTATTGGATATGAATCCCATCACGATGGTCAAAGAAAACATGTGGGAAGTCTCCGGCATGATGAGTATCCGTCGATTGGCGAAACATCTGGAAATTGATCTACCTGATACGGATTGTGTGACCATTGGCGGCGTCGTCCAGGACGAAATGCAGCGGTTGGTCGAAGAAGGGGACTACGTTCATTGGGGCCGTTTGAGAATGCTGGTGACCGAAGCCCCCCAGCGATCAAACATGCTGCTGCGCGTCACGATGGATAGTGACGAGGAGAGGTCCGAATGATCTTCTTTGCCTTCTTTCTTTTGATTATAGGAGTTTTCTTAAGCGCTTTCTTCAGTGGTTCGGAAACAGGTTTTTACCGCGCCAGTCGTGTCCGATTGGTCATCCGAAACTTAGAAGGCGATTCTATTTCGCGCTATTTGTTGATGTTGGTGAATAACCCTGGCTTGTTTGTCGCCACGACGCTGATTGGAAACAATGTTGCCAATAATATTACGGCATTGTCTATCGTTTTGATCACGACTTCGATCTGGCATTCCACTTTGGCGGAGATGTTGGCACCTGTGATGATCGCGCCCATGCTATTTGTATACGGCGAATTGATGCCCAAGAGCCTGTTTTTTCAGGCACCCAATGCGCTGATTCGATGGACGGCACCTCTGTTTCTTGTTTTTACGGTCCTCTTCATGCCAGCGTCAGCACTTTTGTGGGCGATGAGCAAACTGCTGCAGAAGTTGCTGGGGCAAGCTCCCGAACGTGTTCGACTGACCTTGGCACGTCGCGAACTTCATGACTTGATCGATGAAGGCATTGAAGCCGGAATCATCTCCAAAACGCAACGGGCGCTGAGTCAGAATTTCTCATTGGTAGCATCGAAGCCGATCAGTGAATTCTGCACACCCATAGCAAAGGCCCATATACTGCCGGCGACATCGGAAGCGGCCGCGGTCAAGAAACTGGCTTCTAAACGAGCGATTCCAGACGTGGCGATTTATCGTGGCGCTAAGCCGAACCTCATCGGCTACGTTCGTGTCGTGGAGATGCTGTTGGACGAAGATGGCGAACTCAACGTTATGCCGCTGCCAACCCTGTCTGAAAAAGAAGTGTTTGGTGAAGCGCTTTTGCAGATGCAAACCAAGCACCACACGATCGTGCGCGTCGTTGGAAATGACGACCAGACGGTCGGGCTGCTGTCGATTGATCAGCTGACCGACCCGTTGCTGAAGGGAACCTTGACTTCACTCCGCCGGTGACAAACAGCTGTAGGCCGGACCGAGCCGACCCAATTGCCACAAGACGTTGCGATTGAGTCGAACGGAACCAACCTAAATTTTGCAACCCAAATGATTGGGTTGGCGCTGTTCCGGCTTTCGGTGGGAGACGATGAAAAAGAAGTGGGGGTTTTCGAGGAAGCGCCATGCCGTAACTGCGCCTGACGGCTTGGTACGGCCTACGACTACCACGACTTACTTCGAGTATCCCAGCGACTGCACAATCGCCAGCAGCTCTTCATAGGATACGTAGCGGCGTCGGTTCTCAAGTTTGTATTGATCCACCGCGCGTCCAAGTTCAGCCGCGTCGTCCGACAGGCTGTCGTGATTGTCAGAAAACTGGCGACGTTCAAGTCCGGGAGAATCGCGACGGACCAAGGCGTTACGGCGGTCTGCGAATTCTGCCGTTCGTGAAGGTTCAGGTTGCGCTGGGTCTTTGGAGGGGAATTTCATGCTCATACCATCAATCAGGTTTCGAGAATCACACGGAAGTCACTGCGGACCTCCCGCAATGATTTTCATCGTTGAATTGAAAGGCGAAAATCCATTCTCTACCACAGGAAGTCTACGTCTTCGATTAATAATGGCTGGCGGCACCGACAAAAATACGCCAATTCGAAGCCGACGGTTTTCGCGCGTTTCAGATTTTAGAGGTTGTAAGGGTTATAAGGTTCGACGATCGGGGCCGTGCAACAAACCTAATGGACCTCCATTACCTTAGCCTTTCGGCTTTCACCGAAGCCACCCGATGAGGCGCAGCGAATTCTGCGTTGGGAAACTCACTAAGCGATCCCGTCAATTGCGTAAACAACGCCTCATCAGGAAAACGCTGCTTACCCTTGGCCAGCGTCAATCGGGCTTGTGACTGCTGGCCGGCATGCAGTTGGGCTTTTCCCAATTGGAAAAATATCTCCTTCGAGCAATCGGGGCGGTTGCTCGCCAGCTCCAGAATGTCTATCGCAGATGGATGTTGTTTCATGGCCAGCAGCGCTTCGCTTTTGGCGATGATTGCAGATTCGGGCTGACGATTGGGAGGGTGTCGATTTAGAAGCGTTTCGGTGGCTGAAAGCGCCCGCATCGGTTGGTCTAATTTCATATACGTCTGGGCGATCAGCATTTGAATATCATCGGACTCAGTATCGTATGCTAACGACCGTTGGAAAAGTTGAAGGGCGCGCTGATGTTCGCCTTTAGCAGCAGCCAATTTCCCTTTCAGGTTCCACGCAGCTGCAAGATGACGATCCTTTTCAATGGCTTTATCGGCGTGCTCATTGGCGGCGATCCAGCGACCAGACCTGAGGTAGATCTCACCCAATTCACACCGCAGTGCTGGATCATCAAACTGCTCAATGGCCTGCTCCATGACCGAAATCGAGCGCTCTACGTTGCCCTGTTGGAACTCAGAACGGGCGCGGTTTGCCAGGCCCCGGGGATCTCCGGTCACATCATTGTCGGCTTTGGAAAAGATATTCTTCGCCCGGTGGAAGCGCCCTTGGTGCATTGCTTCAAAGCCTGATCGTGCCCACTGACGAGCCGAAACAACTCGCGTTTTCGAAACTTCCTTAAATGACTGAAACGTCTGCATCGTTTGGCAGCCACAACAGATCAAACAGACCGTCGCCAGCGCAATGGTTACCGTTGGGGACTTAGCCCGTCGAACGAGAATTTGAAAGGAACGTTGAATCAACCGCGTAAGCTTCCTTGCAGGGTTCGGTGCCAATGCTTGACACAGTTTTGAGCAGGTTGAATAATTTCGCGATGCTGCCAACGTGTGAGCACCGCAAATTTACGACTCATATCGGGCCAACAGTAGCAAATTACCATTCCTTCGACTATATCGTTCGGCCAGGATTTATTGATGCCGTTCCTGTTATACTCACGCTTTTTAAACCAACGCTAGCATGGCCTCAACGTCATCTAGTATCAACTTTCAGATTCGACCTAATACCAGACTCGACCTAATGCCAGCACAATACGATCGCAGCGGATTGAAATTTATGTATCCCGATAACTGGGTGTTGTCGGACCAAGGCGATGGTGAATTGCCCAGAGTCATTTCGTTGGAGACGCCTGACGGCGCAATTTGGGCGGCCCATTTATTCTCTCCGGATATGGATCCTGATCTCATCATTAAAGACACCGTTTCCGCGCTTGAGGAAACCTACCCTGATTTAGAAGTTTCAACTTCGGAGCATTCGTTTCCGCAGCATCCGGGCACAGCCATCGATACGATCTTCTTTTGTTTGGATTTTTTGGTACGCATCAAACTGATGACGCTGCAAACCAACCAGTATCAAATATTGGCTTGGTACCAAGCCGAAGACCGTGATTTTGACAAACAGGAACAGGTCTTTCACGCCGTCACCACCAGCATGGTACAGTCACTGGCAACGTGACACGTGCACGTTTGAATCTCGGAACCGACGAAAAAAGACTCGTCCGAAGAATCGAACGAGCCCCATTTTCGGTCCCTTGGGTTCCCTGTGAAAAGCTGGCCAGTGCTGAGTATTTAATCAGCGTGTTCCACATGTTGGTGGTGTGCCTTAGATTCACAGTTTGTCATCATGGAGGATCCTGTGTGAGCTTCCAATGACGAATCAGTTCCATCTGAAAAGAGCTAATGCACAAGCCGTGCCAAAGAGCTGAAGATTTTGGAATTGGAGCCATTCGCAGGTAAAACGTGGAATGTTTTCACAACAAAAATTGGCTAGCAACAACGACGACCTTTGAACCGTGTAACTTTTACCAGCTCCATTTTGCAATCCTGCAATCGCAACGAACTTTCACCTAGTGCAGCGTGCAACTTAGATTTAGGGTTGGAGGTAGTGGATGAGGCAACGAGTCCTGCCCCTACTTTACCTTTATTATAGTGGATCGTTTAACGCAGCCGCAGGATTCGTGGCCTCATCCAGTACCCTAAAATTAAGACGTAACATTGCACTAGGCACCCGATGTGGCAAACACTTAAAAACGCTCCCGCATCGCTTCTGATTTCGATCGTGCGGTTCTATCAAGTCACCACCAGCCCGCTGATCGGGCCGACCTGCCGGTATCAACCGACGTGCAGTGTTTAC
>CALDEW010000472.1 GCA_937942355.1 uncultured Pirellulaceae bacterium
TTCCCGGACAGCGGAGAAGCTTGAGTTGAGCCAGTTGACGGTTCGCGTGACCGGGCCCAAGCATGTCAAAACCACCGCCGCAGCAATCGAGAGTTTGCTCGCGCTGACCCATGAGAAACGCGATTTCGAGATCACGATTCCTCTGGATCTGTTAGAGAGAGCCAAAGCACAGCAGCAGTTGCAGAATTTTGTTTTGGGGAGTATCGCGGCGATTTCATTGTTGGTAGGCGGTATCGGAATCATGAATATTATGTTGGCAACCGTCAGTGAGCGCACCGGGGAGATCGGTATCAGGCGAGCGCTGGGCGCGAAGAAGTCCGACATCACGCTTCAGTTCTTGGTGGAGACGTTGGTGTTGTCGGCGTCAGGCGCGATGATCGGCGCAATTGTCGGACTATCCACTCCGCCAATCATCAGCGCCATCACCGGCCGTGAAACGGTGATTACCTTTTGGGGACCGTGCGTCGCGGTATGCGTTGCCTTGGCCACCGGATTGATCTTTGGCATCTACCCCGCGCGACAAGCCGCCTCGCTGGACCCCATCGAGGCGCTTCGTCGAGTGTAGCCTTTCGGTCTCCGAAAGTGCGCCTCGCGCGCTATTGTGCGCCATAGCGCGTGAGTGTTCTTTCGGGGACCGAAAGACAACAATGGCTAACGCTTGGTACTACCTGCCAGTTTCGCCGCCAAGTGTACTGCCGAGTAGAGACTGGCCGGATCGGCGATGCCTTTCCAAGCAATATCCAATGCTGTCCCGTGGTCGACACTGGTTCGAACCATCGGCAGCCCCAGCGTCACGTTGACGCCGCTGTCAAAGTTGAAGGCTTTGAAAGGAATCAAACCTTGATCGTGATACATGCAAATATAAACATCGGTCTGCTCCCGATGCTTCGTCAGAAAACCGGTGTCCGGAGGCAGTGGCCCGACAATTTGGATTCCCTTTTTCTGCGCGTGATTAACGGCGGGAACGATGATGTTTTCTTCTTCGCGGTTACCGAACAATCCGTTTTCGCCAGCGTGTGGATTAAGCCCCAGCACCGTCAGCGCTGCTTCCCGGCCTTCGATTTTTTCAATCGCGGCCGCCGACAGTTCAATCACCTCAACGATTCGGTCGGTCGTCATTTCTTTCGGCACATCCAAGTAACCAATGTGCGTCGTCACTAACGAACAACTGAAATCCGGCGAATACATCATCATGCAAAACCGATCCGTATCAAAACGGTCGGCGAATAGCTCGGTGTGTCCAGGAAACGCGACGTCGGCTGCATCCCATGCTTCTTTGTTGATCGGTCCAGTGACGACGGCATCAACGACACCCTTTTTCGCGGACGCGATGGCTGCTTCGATGAAGTCAAAACTGCCCTGCCCTGTGTTGCGATTGACCACGCCAGCAACGACGGCATCAGAATCAAAACCTTCGACATCAACAATCGCTGGACCGTCGAGTTCGGTAGAAGATTCCAACGATTGAGCCGTAAAGACCGGGAAATCCGCATTCAATTCGCAAGTCGACCCGACGCGCCGCAGCAGTTCAGCGCTGCCAAAAACGATCGGCGTGCAAAGGTCAGTCATTTCCCGATTTGCCAACAGGCGCAGACAAAGTTCGGGGCCCACACCGGCGGGATCACCCATCGTGATCGCGACCCGCGGTTTACCAGATGTTACAGACAATCGTAAAGAATCCTATTTAGGTTGTTTAAGCTCAAGTTGTTCAAGCGTTTTGATTTGTTGGCTGGCTTGTTCGGCCAGCGGTTGATCGGAATAGTTGTCTACCAGATAGCGAAAATACTTCATCGCCTGAGAGATCAATTCCGGTTTCATTCGTGCTGAAGCATCGCCGGCGCGGATATAGCTGGCCCGCGCGGCTTCGTAGATCGCATAAGCCTGGAGAGCGCGAATTTCATCTTTTGATTTCGTGCCACCGTAGCCGTAAAAAACCAGTTTGTATTCGTTGATGGCGGCTTCATACTTTTTCAGTTGCTGCAGCATATCGCCTTTCATCACGCGCGCCTGGGCTCCTGTTCGGCCAAGGTCTTCCGATGCGCGTTCCAGCCCATCCATCGCACCGTCGTCTTCTCCAGTCGCCAGCCGCGCTTTGGCGATCTCCAACCATGCGGTGTGAATCAAGACGCTATCATCGCTGCCAGAATCACCGGACTTGTTGTTCGTCAATGGCGTCGCCATGTCGAGTGCCGTTTGGAACTGCCCAACTTGATTGGCGCTCTGTGCGCCATGCAGCATCAGCAGCCGCAACTGGGATTGGTTCGTATTTGGCGAAGCCGCAAGTTTCGGTTGAGCGGCTTTGTAAGCGGCGAGCGCCTCGGCGAAGTTGTCGAGCTGGAAATTAGATTGGCCGCTCATGAACAAAGCATTACCGGCTCGGTTGCTTTTGGGATATTGATCAGCCAGCGCGGAGAAGCGCTTGGCGGCTTCGGAAAAATTCTTCAGTTGATACTGCGACCATGCCAACTGGTACATTGTTTTTTCCTTAAGAGAATCATTCTCCACATCTTCGTCTGATGTGCTGTCTGAAGAAATGTTCTTCAGTGCCATCTCAAAATTGTCGGCCGCCGATTGATACTCGGCGCGTTGGTAGAAGTCCGTGGCAACCTCAAATTGTGCTTCGGCGGCAAGATCACTCTTAGGGTAGTCTTTCGCCAATTGCTGAAACTGAGCCAACGCGGCTTCGGGTTGGTCCAACCGCTTCAGCACCCACGCCAATTCGTAGTGGGCTCGATCGGCTAAAGATGTCTTGGGCATCACCGCCAAAAGTTTGGTGAAAGTCGACTCCGCTTCGGGCCAGCTTTCGTTCTCAACATAGGCCAACCCCAGTTCCATCATGCTGTTGTTCTTTTGCTGTCCAGCGGGTGCCGATTCAATAAACGCGATCAAATCGGCGATCGCGCTGTCTGTTTTTCCCATGCGGCGCTGAGCAATACTGCGACCCGCGCGTGCTTGTTTGGACAAATTGGTGGTTGGGAAGGTCGTGATCAATTTGTCAAAGATTGCTTCAGCGGCTTCAAATTGATCGCTGCGCAGCTGAGCCCAACCCAAACCGTACATCGCCGATGGTTGGAACTCGGAGTCGGGATATTGAGTGATCACCTTTTTATATTGAGAGATCGCTTCGGGAAATTTTTGTTGGTCAAAATAAGCTTCTCCCGTCCGTAGCAAAGCCTCGCTGATCAATTTTGAATCAGGAAATTCTTTCTGCAGCAGGTTCACCGAAGCTAACGCATCGTCGAATTGAGCCAACCCGAGTTCGGCTTGCATCCTAGTGAAAAGAGTCGCGTCCAAGTGGTCCCATGGCGTTGCCGATTCCAGCGCTTGATTTAGAGCGCTGATCGCGTCGCGGTAGTTCTTGAGTTCATACTCACTTTCACCGATCCAATGAAACGCTTCGGACTGATCTTCGGGCCGCGCGATTGTATCCACGTTGGTTTTCAAAAAATCGCGCGCCTGTTCATATTTGTCTTGGAGGAACAGTGCCCAACCGATTCGCAGTTTCCAACGACTGGCGTCGGGATCGTTGGGATAGTCGCGGGACAACGCGCGGTACACGGATTCGCCTTTGGCAAAATCTTCCTCCGCGATCGCCGCGTCAGCAAGGATCGACTTGGCAGCGGCAACGCGCCGATGGTTAGGGAAACGTTCAATGAATTGATTGGCCAATAGAATCGCATCCTCCGATGCAAACGTCTCCCAATTGGCGGCGGCACCTTTGTATAGCGCATCTGCTGTCGCCGCCGATTCAGGGTATTCCAAGGCCAGCGTCGTGTAGAGTTTGGCCGCGCGTTTCTTCTGCCCCTCGACCATATAAGTAGCGTCCGCCTGTTCCATCAACAGCGGCACCATCAACGGGCTTTTCTCTGCGGCTTTCGTCCAACGCTCGGTAATTTCTAGCGCTTCCTTGGGGCGATCGGTCATCCGTAGTGCCGTCGATAAAAGGATGGCCGCTTCGATGCCAAAGCGCGAATCGGATTCAGCGATCGGACTGAGCATCTCGATCGCGCGTTCGTATTGCTCGAGCTGCGAAAGTTCGCGCCCGGCTAGCACGGCGGACTGTTGCGATAGGCTTGAATTGGGCAACGCGGCGACCGACGCGAACAGCGAGGCCGCTTTTTTGCCGTTGCCCAAACCAACCGCTGCGAGCGCTTGATTAAAAAGCGCTTCGTCCCGCACGCCAGACTTTGGATCATCTGCCAGCGGTTGCAAAATCTCTTCCACGTCGCGATACAGTGAGGTCGCGTCAGACGTTTCGCCTTGGTCGGCGGCGATCGACGCGAGGCTCAGTTTTGCCTTGGCGGTGCGCAGGCTGGCTTCGATCAATGCGGCCGGGTTTTCTTTGGATTCGGATTTAGCAATCGAAAAATAGGATTGGTAGGCTGACTTCGCCAACGTCAATTCGCCTTGCCGTTGATAAGCGTTGGCCATGTCGAAGAATGCGTTTTTGCGAAACGTGGCGTCTTCGTTGTCAGTTACTTTCTCGAATTCAGCGATGGCCTCGTTAAGCCGATCCAGCTTGTAAAACGATTGGCCGCGGAAGTAAGTTGCTTGGTCAGAGAGTTCAAAATCGGGGAATCCCTTGGTGATTTTGCCCAACGTTTGTGTCGCGGTAGTCAGATAAACGGAGCTTTCTTCTATGTCGGCTGGCGATTTGGACAGCGACAACTGGTTCCCATGGTTCATCTGAGCGTAACCGAGATACATCAGCGCCTTGGGCGTGTCGATCGGATTCCCGCTTCGTTTCAAACTTTCCTTCAGCGGATCGAATGCTTCGGAGAATTTGCCTTGGGAGACCTTGCAAACGCCCAGGTTCAGATACGCGACGCCGACGCGCGACCAGTCTGGGTGGGTGCTGATGATCTTTTCCCATTGGTTGGCAGCTTCGACGAACTTGCCCTCGTCCTGTAGTTCCCTTGCTTTTTCGACCAATGTTGCGATCGCCGAAGGTTGCGGATCGGCCTGCCATGCATCGGCCGTCGGTATCAGAACACAGCAAATGCTGATGGCTAAGATGATTCGAATGAACATGAAACAGAATCGCTTAGAATTTCGATTGAGGATAGACGTAAGCCGGCGACGAATGTCACACCTCAACAGTATAACGCACTTTGGGGGCCTTTGCTCATTTACTGGATAGCGCAGTGGTGACCAACGGTGGCCCTGAGCTGTGAGCGGCAGGGCACTAGCCGCTGGTTCGTTAAGTAACGTCTTCACGATGTTTCAGGCAAAGGCTCCGCAACCCGCGGCTAGCGCCCAGCGGCTCAGTTTTTCACGCTGATGGCGATCTTCCTCCGCGACCCGCAAATCTACTGATCCAGCCGCTGTTGAATCACCGCAGCAATCTCATCAATCTTAATCCGCTGCTGCTCAAGCGTATCGCGATCACGAATGGTGACCGTTTGATCTTCCAGCGTCTGCCCATCAACGGTGATACAATACGGCGTTCCTGTTTCGTCCTGTCGGCGGTAGCGGCGGCCAATGGCACCTTTCTCGTCGTAGAAGACTTTGAACCGTTTCTTCAGATCCAAATAGATCTGCTTGGCCACCTCTGGCATGCCATCCTTTTTCACTAGCGGGAACACGGCCGCTTTGATTGGGGCCAGACGCGGGTGAAATTTCATCACGGTACGAGATTGCATCTTCCCATTTTCGTCGGGCTGTTCATCTTCGCAGTAGGCTTCGCAGATGAAGGCCAGCGTCGCGCGGTCGGCACCAGCGGACGGTTCGATCACGTGCGGAATGTACTTTTCGCCGCTCAGGTCGTCGCGGTAAGAAAGATCCTTGCCGCTGCCTTTCCATTTTGGCTTTCCGTCTTCGCCCAATTGTAATTCCAACGGGTCAGTTTTCTCATCCAGCTTGCCTTCCATGTGGCTGCGCAGATCGAAGTCGCCGCGATGAGCGATGCCTTCGAGTTCGCCGTACTCGCCTTCGGCCATGAAAGGAAACGCGTACTCAATGTCTGCTGTCCCGATCGAATAGTGCGCCAACTCTTCTTTGTGGTGTTCACGCATGATTAAACGACTTTCGGAGATGCCATAGGCGTGATACCAAGCCAACCGACGATCGCGCCAGAATTTATACCAGTCCTGCGATTGATCGGGATGACAAAAGAACTCGACTTCCATCTGTTCAAATTCGCGCGAACGAAACGTGAAGTTCCGCGGTGTAATTTCGTTACGAAAGCTCTTTCCGATCTGGGCGATACCCAGAGGTAGCCGGTTGCGGGTGCTGTCGAGCACATTTTTGAAGTTCACAAAAATGCCTTGAGCCGTCTCCGGACGGAGAAACGCGGCGCCTTCTTCGCCAGAGAGTGCTCCAACATAGGTCTTGAACATGAGATTGAATTCGCGCGGCTCTGTCAGTGTGCCGATCTTCTTCGTTTCGGGCCCAACGACTTGAGAAAGGTCATCAATTTCGGTCAAGCACATCACGTCGCCATCGTAGACAAGATCGTCGATGTTCTTATTGCGGAGGTTGAAGTGTTTGAGCGCGTGTTTTTGGATCAGTTCGACTTCGTTGTCGCCAGCGGGCGCGGTGATGAAGGCTTTTCTACCTTTGGCTTCCACCCAACGACCGTTCAGTTGATCGTGGCGGTATCGTTTCTTGGTTTCCTTGCAGTCGACCATGAAGTCGTGGAACAGGTCATAGTGACCCGAGCACTTCCATACCTGCGGGTGCATGATGATGGTGCAGTCGAGTCCTTCCATCGCGAAGGGGGACGGGGCACCTGGATGCGTTGACATGTCGTCGTGACAATTGACCATCTCGCGCCACCACGCTTCTTTGACGTTGCGCTTGAGTTCGACCCCTAATGGCCCATAGTCCCAAAAACCCTGCAAGCCGCCGTAGATTTCGCTGGACTGGAAAAGGAAACCACGCTGTTTGCAAAGGGAAACAATTTTTTCCATGCTCATAAGAAGCGACTCGAGTCTGAAGACGGGGGCGAATTAAAAACGAAAAAAAGGATTTTAGTTGGCGGACCTTGACTTGAATAGCGGCTACGGAAACATAGTAAGATTGCTGACTCAAGAAACAGATTAGAAATACTTCATTCGTATTTCTGAAGGTATGAAATTTACTTCTCCATCAGCATCACACGTTTCATAAATCCATCGAATAGAGGAACCGTAAAGGCGATGTCACCGTGTGCGGGGCTGTATGCCATTCCTTTTTTTATCAATGAACTCCGTGTCGGTGCCAGGCTGGTCACTTTGCGATCCAGCAATTCCGCCACGTCGCCGCTTCGATGCGGGCCATCACCTAATTCGGCCATCGCACGCATGTAACGTTTTTCAGAGGGCGTGAGGCGGTCGAATCTGACGCGAAAAAAACTTTCATCAAGTTGAGCAATGGCCGCCTGAGTTGCTGCTTGAGCATCGGCGAGGGTGATTGGAGATTCGTCAGCGATGCGCCAGCTATGTTGCCCCCATTCTTGCAGGAAATAAGGATAGCCCTCAGTAGCGGCGACGATTTCATCAATGGCTTCTTCCTGGTACTCTACGCCGTATTTTTCTGCTGGCACGGTAATCGCGGCCCGTGAGTAAACTTCTTCCAATGGCCCAATCGGCTTGAACTCAAACAACCGCTCTGCGTAAGATTTTGCTTTGCCCAGTTGACCAAGCAATTGAGGCAGACCGGCGGCAAACATTGTTACAGGCAACTGTTGCTGATTGCATCTGTGTAGCGCCGTTATCAGCGCTGCAAGCTGGTCTTCGGCAACGTACTGAAGTTCGTCGATAAATAGAGAAAGCACCGTTTTATTCTGTTGCGCATGACGGCCGAGCAATCCAAGCAGTTCTCCCAGATCATTTTCTAGGTCGCCACTGTCGGCGATGCCTTCGATCGGTTCGAGATCCACAGAGAATTCAATGTCGTCGTATTTGACTTTGAACGCTTTTGCAAACGCGGCGAGGCTGCCGAGGATACGTTTGATGCCTTCTTTGGTCGCTTGCGTTCGGTTGACGCGCATCAAACTGCTGCGCAGCGCCGGAAGCAAAATAGCAGGCAGCGACCTTTCCTCGGGGGCTTCAAGCGGAACACAGTAAACTCCAGCGACTTCCGCATCAAGCTTTATTCGATTTAGCAAGACTGTTTTGCCAACCCCGCGTAGCCCATATAAGATAAGGCTTCGTGCAGCCAATCCATTACGGATCCGGTCAAGTGTGATCGATGCCGATTCAATGAGTTCATCACGCCCCGCTAGTTCTGGCGGAGGCGTTCCCGCTCCAGGCGCGTAAGGATTTTTTCGAGGATCCATATCAATCTTACTGTGGTTTATTGAAAATTCATAAATCATCATAATATTGCAATAATAAATAGTCAATCCATATTTTAGCCCGGAAATTCTCGAGTTTTAGAGTGATTTGTGGGAGCTCAATCCTTCAAAAACACTGACGCAAACTCGAACTCATCTCCGTCGAACAATCCTCGATCGCTTAGCTTCAGCGATGGGATCACCAGCAGCGCCATGACAGACCGCGTCATGTAGGGCGCACGCAGCGTCGTTCCGGCGGCTTTAGCAGCACCGTCGAGCAGCGTGTATTTTGCGGCCACAACGTCACAAGGATCGACGGCCATCAAGCCCGCCACCGGTAGAGGCAGCACATCCGTTTTGCCGGATCCGGAAAACGACAGACCGCCCTGGGACTCGATCACACCATTGATCGCATCCGCGATTTCTTCGTCGGAGACACCGACGGCGATCACGTTGTGCGAATCGTGAGCCACCGAGGATGCCAAAGCACCGGATTTCAATCCGAACCCTTGCACA
>CALDEW010000473.1 GCA_937942355.1 uncultured Pirellulaceae bacterium
ATTTGAGCAAAGCGAGCTGAATGAATTGCCCGTTACGTTGTTTGCGGTTGCCAAAGCCATTAACGAGCGCTGGAATCGTGATTTTGAACAGCACCATGAAAAGCTGGAGTCCGTCAATCAGAAGATTCTGAAGCTAGTTGAAGCCGACCCTGAACTGCTTGATTTTCAAAATCATTCTGATGAAGGAATGACCAAGCGGCCTGTGAATCCTTTAAGAAGAGTTTCGTCCTCGAAAAAGGTGCCGAAGCTGCTGTCGGAAACGCTGTCGGCCATCGATGAATTGAAACGGCAGCAGCTGGTATTGCAGCAGAATGCACATTTAGACATCGATGCTTTGGACGTGGCGTATAAAAAAGACATCACCACGATTTCTCAGAGCAAAACAGATCACGATATCGGGATTTTGCCCCAAACGATCAGTGACCTGCTTCTGACGGAGCTTCACCAAGACATCGCTGGTGATGCTTTAGCGCTTTTTGCTTGGTTTAAGTCGAAGAAGAGTCTGGCAAACACGCCTAAACCTGTTGGGAGAGGAGTCGAGTACTTTCAAGAGTGTTTTGCGAATCCGAATATCGTGATTGATATGATTGAAATTGATGGCGAAGCAATCTTTGCAGAGGAGCATTTTCATTTTGCTGGTCACGCCTTTAACCTCTCAGATATGCCTGGTGGTCATGACCAGCCCACCCGATTCGAACTCCGAGCCCAAGGCCAGCGTCACTTTCATATCAATTGTGAGCTGGATCAACGCGGCGGACAAAATCTAGATTCTTTGACAATTGAGTTTCCCAGTTTCAATATGGGCGAGCAAGTTTTGGGCAGCGAGAACGAGATGTTGGTTGCGCTATCACCAGGAACAAGAGTCAACGGAAAGATAAATCTGGTCAATGACGGGGAGCAGCTTGAAGGGGAGATGACCTTGGATTTTTCAAATGTTGCATTTGTCGTGCAGCATCTCAATGATATCGCAGGTGGAAAAGAGATTGAAGTCAGATTAAACCACCAGCTCTCCACGCTCGATAATTTCCAATGCACTTCTAAGATAGGAGGAGCGGCTAACTCTCCCACGATAGAACTAAAAAGCAGTCTGGGAGAAAAGATTGCCGCTGCGATGGAGTCCGTTTCTGATTTGACTCAAGAAAAGTCTCTGCTGGTTCGAAACCAGAAGATCGAAGACTTCTATCGTTCGCGCGTTCAACCCTTGCAGCAGAACATCAAGACAGAGGTAGATAAAATCAGCGGCCGATTGGACGACCAGATTTCCCAAACAGAAGTTATTCAAGGGGCTCAAAGAACAGTACGGTCCCGCTGGCCGGCGATTCGATAGTCGGCATTAGTCGGCTGGTGATTTCTTCACGCTTTGCAGTTGAGCACAGTCTCGTTGCTACTCTCTTACTACCATCATGTCGATGACGGTAATTACATCCACTAACTGTTGGCAAGTTGAAAGCGCAACTTGTCGATGGTAGTAGCTATTGAGCGTTCCGCTGATCGTGACCAAGCCATGATCTACTTCCACGTTCAATTCTTTAAAAGACGGGAAGTGTTGATGGTTTAGTAACTGACTGATTTCGTCTCTTAGGCGATCATCTTTCTTGTTCTTACGAACTTGTTGTAACTGTCTCATGATAAGCTCCGTCACAGGGTTCCGTCCGTTGTTTCGACGATTCGAGGCAGCGCGAGTTGAAAATCAAGTTGCTTAATCGACGAGACCGCTCCAACGGCCGTTTGAGTTTGTTGTTTCAAACCCCTTTGAGGCTGCTTGGTGCACCTCGTCGCCGTTAAGTATAGCACATTGGAATTTAAAATCTCATAGCAGTGAGTGCTGGCTGAGTGCGGCTGCATCGCGGGAATCCAATGACTGAATAGGATGGGTAGCATTATCTCTAGCTCAGCCACAGTTAATCGTGTATTGAGCGACCCTTTTAAGGCAGAATCCGTCGCGCAAGCCGCTAGCAATTTCCCCAAAAGTTGTTCGGCCGAATTGGATAAAAATTAGACAATCGATTCGACAGTTAGCTTGAGCGATTCCCCGCCGAGGTTTGGACAAAGAAATCCCTTATGTGAGGAACGATTTTTATAGCGTAAACAAGTTTCAAAATTCCGCACAACACCTCCTAACGGGTGGTGGCACTGAGTTCTCAAGGCGGCAGGTGGCCTATTTGAGACAGATTGCGAGAACTGAGTCCGCCTGCCAACCTGTGAGGTAGATTGGCGCGCGTGAAGTCAAGGCTCAAACCAAGGTAGCATTTGAGGCAAAATGTTTTGCAATCCTTGATCCCAAGACGTGTAGTTTTTTGCATCACTGAAGAAAAATTTCGATTCGCTAATTCAATTCTGGTTTTTATCCATCCTCGGTTTACACAGAATGAAAATACGGGCATACTTTTAGGACGTCAGCGGCTTAAAACTGGCACCCTTCGGCGACTGAGTTTTCTTCAAATGTCGCTACGCTTGCCAAACGAAAAACCTTCCCAATGGTAACACCTATGCCAATGCAGATAGCGGTCAGTGAATTTTCAACTCCTCGTTGGTCCTTTCATCAAGACGTTATTAAGTACGCATCGCGTGGCATCAATAAAATCGGAATCTGTCGACGAAAAGTAGGTGATTTCGGACAGTCGGCCGCTGCTGATTTGCTGTTCGAAATGAAAATGGAAGTCTCCAGTGTAAACTGGGCTGGAGGGTTCACTGGCAGCAACGGGTATTCGTTTGTCGAAGCCATCGATGATGCGATCGAAGCGATTGTTTTTGCAAGCCAGATCAATGCTGAGTGTTTACTGATCTATCCTGGTGGTAGAAACGGGCACACCAATCGTCATGCTTCTCGATTATTTGAGAACGCCCTTGATACGTTGATCCCTATTGCGGCCGATTACAATATTCCTCTGGCGATCGAACCCATGATAGGCAATGAGAGTACCGATTGGTCTTCTCTGGGGTCTTATCGATCCTTTTTTGGTCTGTTGGACAATTTCCCTTCGGAATACTTAGGCTGCGTGCTTGATCTCTTCCATTGCGGTTTGAACAAAAAACTATTGCCCTTGTTTCAAAGCTACGCGGATCGTATTCGCCTGATTCAGATCTCGGATCGTAAGCTACCCTCCAGCGAAAAGGTCGCTCAGCGATTGCTTCCAGGTCATGGCGATGTTGATTTAGATTTTTGGATAGACGGACTCTCCGCTTCGCCGATAGACTGCAGTGTTGAGCTGGAAGTTTACGGATACAGGAATCAATCTATCGAATATGGGCAGAGGTTGGCTGCAATGGAAGGTTGTTTCGCCAATCATCCTTTGGTCGACTTCCGAAAAGCTACGGCTTAGCCAGCATGGTCAGGATCAACGCCAACATTGAGATCCCGCGCCGAGAAATTGAGTTCACTTATGCACGGTCGCCTGGGCCGGGCGGCCAGAACGTGAACAAGGTCAATAGTAAAGCGATCTTGAGATGGAACGTCACGCGAACAAGCTGTCTGCCAGATTACGTCAAACGGCGGTTCCTGATCATGTGGCAAAACCGGATTTCCAAGTCTGGTGAATTGGTCCTCCACAGCCACCGTCATCGCGATCAAGCAAGGAATACTTCCGACTGCTTGGATAGATTACGTGATATGGTTCGTGCGGCATTAACGGTCCCCAAGAAGCGTAAGCCCACACGTCCATCGTTGAGCTCAAAGAAACGAAGACTCGAATCCAAGAAACGACAATCGCAACGCAAACAGAACCGTCGTCCAGTCGATCGCGATGGATAGCCGGACGAGATGCCGCCAGGGAATCCGGCATCCCTTCTCATTGCTTGCCCATCCGCTGAAGCGTTGAATTCCCGTGTGCAATTACTTGATGGTCAATCGAGGTGCCTCAACGCCCGGTGCAGCGTTACGTCTTAATCTTGGGGTAGTGGATGAGGGGACGAATCCTGCGGTTGTATTAAACGATGCACCAAAAGCTGAAGCAAAGGGGCAAGGAGAGGCCGGACTCGTGGCCTTATCCACTACCTAACCCTAATTCTTGGTTGGATCACTGTATCGAATGCCCTCGGGTTCCTTGAGCGTTGAGCGTTGAATTAACTACCTATCAAGTCTTCAAATTACCACGATGCTCCACGATGCTCCACGAGGGTTTGGGCAGAGGTAGTTTCGGCCAGTAGACGACCGAAAAGGGAATTAAAGAGGGCCCGCCTTTGCAGCAAATCTCGGGTTTCGATACGCTATCGGGCCAACAATAGCCGATACTGAGCTGGTGGAATCATCGGCACTTTCTGAGTTGAATCGGATGCCTGAATCGACCATTGAAACTCAGTTACTGAAATTTTCCTATTAAACCCTTGTCAACTTCCTTTGTATTTATATCGTAAGTGCCATGAGCCCTAAAAAAGAACAAGCGATAGACGATATTCTCAACCAATGGCCCTTCGATCCGATGAACGTCAACGTTCGCATGTTTGAAACCAGACAGCGGACGGTCTTGCAAATGCGTATCGACATGGGCATCCTGCAGATGGAAATCGATGGGAGGCCCGACGGATACAATCCTTATGGAGCTAACAGTTACTACGATTTTTTGAAAACGCAGTCTGAGAAATCAGGAGATGAAGCTTTTGAGCTGGATGAAGAACATTGCTTGGAAATCGACCGAGAATTCGTGCAGTTCTACCATCGCCGCGTTTGTTGGCTTCAGCTGAAGGAATTTCAACGCGCTGTCCAAGATGCCGATCACACGTTGGGTTTGATGGATTTCTGCAAAGCTCACTCGCCAGATGAAGAGTGGACTTTCTCGCATGAACGTTACCGTCCTTTTGTTATCTATCATCGCACCCAAGCAGCTGCTTTGGGTTTCATGGCAGATGAAGAGAACGTTGAAGATGCCGAGCCCGAGAAAGCGATTGAAGAGATTAATCGCGGGTTGCAAACACTCAAAGATCTCTTCATCGAACACGAAGCTGAAGACCAATACGAAGAAGATGAACTGGTCGTTCGATTAATCGAATTCCAAAACAGTATTCGAGAGAACTACGACGTTGGGCTGACGTTGATGGAACGACTAAATAAAGCCATCGCCGACGAAGACTATGAAAAAGCAGCTCGTCTTCGAGATGAAGTTGACCGTAAGGAATCGGATGATTCCAATTCAAATGACGACGTTGTCTAAATCCCAGACCGCCAATACGTCAGTTCGAATGCTAGCTACATAATGTTTTGTGTAAGTTTTGCCAAAGTCTGTCGTCATAGTGAGACGTCGTATCTCAGATTGCAAATGTTACACGGTCTCGTTTTGCGTAGTTGGCATAAAACTAAATTTTGCTAGCTGCGAAAAAGACTAGGTTTGTTTGCATATTCGATATTTTTGAATTTTAGTTCAAGAAATCGGTTACTACGGCACAACGGTTGCGTAAGTAATTTATCGAAACAACGCAGCAACAATAAACACATTTCATTGGCAAAGGGAATTCGTCATGTTAGTTCTTTCAAGAAAGACAAATCAAGAGATTTTGATCAACGGTAATATCAAAGTTACCGTTCTGAAGGTCAAAGGTAACGTTGTCCGAATCGGAATCGAGGCTCCGGCAGAAGTCAGCATCAAGCGCGGAGAGTTGGTAACTCAGGAAACTGAATCGCTGAACGTCGAAACGAGCGATGGTTCAGACGAGTCGTTGACGTTTTCGATGGAGACATCGACAGTGAAGGTTTCCGAGGAGCCTGCCGGTTTTCAGCTTTTGCCCCTGCCCACGGATGAGTCGTTGGTGGACCGTGATTCTGCGAATTTTGGGTGTGACATCCAAACTCAGTTCCCCGAGTCACTACAACGTGGAATGTGTTGTGATGCGATTTCTTCGAACCAGAAATCGGCCTAACAGTAACTGCTGATCGCCATTAAAGACGGCTGTAGCGTGCGGTTCTCCTGTGCTACCACTAACTACCAATCGCGCTAATCGCGAGATAGCTGATCGCTCCGATGCCAGCGGCAAGTGGCAGCGTTGTGATCCAAGCCAATAGAATTGTTGCAATTGTTTTTGGTTTCGCCCCGCCGGAGACGGCTCCAATCCCAAACAAAGACCCGCAACTGACATGCGTCGTCGATACCGGGAGGCCAAACCGACTGGCTCCAATCACTATCAAACCAGTTATCACGTTGGCCGTGAATCCTTGTCCATGATTCATCGTCGTGATCTCTTTGCTCATCGTTTCCGCGACGCGGCGCGCACTTATGATCCCGCCTAAAGCAATCATAACACCGACCAGAATTAGGCTCGACGAAACACCGAATGCAGGTGCCAGCAGCAGCAAAGCCGCGATCTTGGGTGTATCGTTGAGTCCCCTAGCGAAGCTGACGATGCCTGAAGAAAGAAAATGAGCTTTGTCCAGGCTCTCACCCGCTGAAACGCCCAGCACCTTCCCTTGATATTGGCTTTTGCAGGTGACTGATGTTCCCATCGACGCAGACAATTTTTCTGCGCGTTGCAAAGCGACCATCTGGCAATCGGCGGGAACTACTTCCAAAGTCTCCTTTCCTGCGCACAAACAGATGTCGCGCGTGATGCCCAGTCGTTTTCGACCAAAACGCATCAGCGGATAAACAATCACCGTTATTACAACGGCCAGAATAGGGCTCAGAAGAAGCGGAATCAAAAACTTGGTTCCCAGATTGCCGAGGTTCAAGGCCGAACCGGCTGTTAACCCCGTCCCAATTAAAGCTCCGATTAAACCGTGAGTCGTCGAGATTGGCATACCGATGCGAGTCGCAATCAGCACCGTCAGACCCGCTCCAAGGGCAACCGCAGCAGCGAATGCGGGTTGGCTGGCAACCACATCGTCAATCAGCCCCTTGCCACCAAAACTCTTGATCAAATCACCTGCCAACATCAGCGCGGTCGCCGATCCAAGAAGCGTTGAACCGGTTGCCCATGCGAGGGCCCGTCGGTAGTTGGTCGTTCCACTTCCAAATAACGTCGCCACTCCTTTAAAGTTATCGTTGGCTCCATTTGCATAAGCGACGCAAATCGCTGCTACGATGACAATTATAAAAATCATTGGCTTAAGCTTTCATCTTTCTCAGTTGAGTGGGGATTAAAGAACTTTGTACATGAAAATTGAGACAGATTTGAAGATCAACTTCTTACGCGATTGCTGATTGCAGCCAAACAATTCGGTTTATCCTCTGCCAATCATCGACGCGCGCCTGTTCTGTGAAATAACTCACGAAATCGTTCGCTCTCAGTGGGCGATCGAATATCGTTTGGGGGGATCGATTCTTCATAGTTGACCGGGGAAACCGGCAGCAAGACTTCTTTGATACGATGCTGTTGCACCAGATGAGCCAGCAGAATTCGTCGCACCTCCAAAATGCACTGAGGGTGAAAGTGGATTCTGGAATGTTCTTCAGGAACGAATACATTGGATTCCGCAAATTTGCACTGAGCGCTGGAGCAAGAGACAACGCCATCACTACCGTTGTCAACTGAGCTTTCGCCGAATGGTAGAAGGTGTTTTTTCTTCAGCTTTCCGGCAATGGTATTGAAACGGGTGGTTGGCTGAGGAGTAATGCGTTCAAGCGCCATAAAGGAAGGCGCCGTCGGAGCCAACGAGTCGATGCTTGTCCCGGTGAGTATTTGTGGACGCACTAAAACATCGGGATTCTCTTTTGCGAGCTTCAGGATTTCGTCGGTCGCCAACTCAGGAAGCGAAATGAATTTCTGACTGAGCCAACGGGCCGTTGCGCTGGCAAATTCACTTCCATGATGGGGCGTCGCGATCGTGACGATTCTTTTGACCGCCGAATTGGCCTCAAAGAACAGTGTCTTGCGAAGTCGACCGATGGCTTGTTGGTTGCCCTGGAGATCGTCAATGTTGCCCTGCCCCACGAGATTCCAAAATTCGTTGCCGCTGTCGATGACTTGCATCCGAGACAACAGACCGCCCATGCTATGCCCGACCAAGACCATTTGGTTGAGCGCTTGTGATGTGCCGTTGGGATCAAAGTCGCGGCGAATATTTGCCAAATCCTCTCTCATTTGTTCCGCAGAGATCATGAATGGTTTCCCTGTGGCGTAAGAGTAAAACCAGAACTGGTAGTTGTTTTGGATCTCAGGGACGGCGCGCAGATCGTTGAACATCTGCGTCCACGTCACAGGACTGGACCACAGTCCGTGAACCATGACCACGGGTATTTTGTTAGGGTCGAATGGCTCCAGCATGTACATGCCATGAATTTTATCGGCCAATTGCGCGTTCAGCAGCGTCGCGGTGGCCAACACACTTTGGTTCAGCAACGGGTCCTTGAGATGATAGGCCAGCGGCGTGGTAATATCGCTTTCCAATGGAATCGTACGATTGAGATGCTGGATTGTCTTTCGTTCCAGCGGGTCAAACATACGGATGACCGCTGTGTGCTTTACCTTTGCCGCAGCGTTCGCAAAATTGGATTGAGGTTGAATCTCGCAAAACGCCGTCATCGGCAATGTCAACGAAGGCGGATAGTACTTTTGTGCCGGGCTGGGCGAAGACTGTTTTTCCAACACGGCAATCAGGGGCACCCCCAATCCATAGGTGTGGTATTGGTTCGCGAGCCCTTCCGTTTTATAGTCGCTGACTAGCTCGAACCTTTCAAACGATTGGCCCTCCCAGCGCCCTTCAAAATGCACTTTCGCCAGCATGCCAAGATCTTCATCGCCGATCATGATTGATGCACCATTTCGCAGTTGACCACTCTTGCACAGTTCACGCATGATGGCTTCCAGCGAACCATTGTAGATATCACAGATTTGGCGGAACTGTGGGTCGTAGGCGTTACGTTTTAGGTTGAGCTCGTTATCGAAAAGAAACTTATGAGAGTGCAACACCGCGCCGGCGTAAAGCTTGTTCGCTTGTCGAAAGTTTCCATTTTGCTGATGCCAGTCGGCCTGTAATTTTGATACTTCCGCCAGCGCGTGTACCTCTTCCATCCGAGGTGTGCGCGCGACCAGCTCTTGCAGCCAAGCGATCACATCACCGGGGCTCGATTGCAATCGATCTAACAGGTTGTAGCTTCTCAGCAGCCGCTGGGTGCGCTCCGAGGGAAGTTCTGGCGAGGAGAAGTATTTGCTGACCGGGTTGGCGAAAACTATCCGATCGTGCTTTCGTTTGACCGGTTTGACCTGCACCATCGAGGGAGCGCCGTAGCTGAAAATCTCCGCCGCTTTTCTGGCTGATTGAACGTCGTTGATCCGGCACCCGCAGCTCAGCACTACCAGCAGGCAGGCGAGCCCAATGACCGAACCAAGGGAGCGGTGAGGCGGTTTTTCTAATGGCCGGGGCGAGGCAAACATGAGAGAATTTTGGCTGCGGGATGACAACAAAAAAGCAGTAAGCCAAACCGCTGCGCGAAACGCGATCTGGCTTTAACCAAGACTGCCCGTCGTTACGTACCGGCAGACAATTGGTGTATGGTGAATACCAAAATCGCCCTGTTCGCGTCAACAGCAGCAGGCAAAACAGGGAGGGCCGGTGGTTTGGGTCGACCGGGCGCTAAATCAACGATGGTAGCGTGAGGAAGATTAACGACTCGGAGAGTCGTTTTACGTAGCTCGACTCTCCGAGTCGTTAGCTTGGCCGGCCCGCACGTTGGGAAAACGCTGCTCTAAACCGATCGATGCGTCGGCGTCGGCTTCGCGGGACGAAAGCACTGAACGTTGCTCAGCACCAGCGCGATTCCCAACTCTTTCCCGATCGACTTCGAGACCTCTTCCACCGTTTCCTCAAGCTGCTGCGGACTGGCCGCCACGCGCGCGTTGACGACCAATTCACATTCCTCAATCGATACCGCGCTCGCCAGACTCAACTCCGACGTTCCAGCGGAGCTAACTAAGTTAGCGACGGCGCTGTTTTGCATCGTCTGCCCGATTACCTTCAGGTGAGCCACTTCGCAGCCGAGCTCACTGATCCTGGTCCCGATATTGTCGACCAGACTCAACGCAAGGTCGTCCAACGAAAACCTGTCTTCAGACGATGCGTTAATCTTGCAATTGAACCAACCCAATTCTGCTTCGCCAATCGCATAAGTCTCATAATCGACGTCCATCATGACCGATCGTTCGCGCGGCGCTTGATTGAAAAGTTCTATCACTTGATCCATGTTGGTTTTATCCCGCACACTTGCACTGATTGCGGGAATGTCAGGGAACCTTTTCGTGACGCTGTTTTGCAACTCAGTCTGTTGGTCTGGAGTCAATTTGTCGATTTTGTTGATAACGATCGCGTCCGCCTCTTCCAGCTGTTTTAGAAAAATGTACTCAGCTTTCGGCGAGAACCCTTTTCTAGTGGACGATCCCAAAATCTTCATTCCGTGTTCTGGTTTGAGTAAAACTACCAAAGGGCCCAGTTCGAATCGGTCACCAAATAGGTCTTTCATAGGTTCGATCACGGTGGCGACCAGATCGGTGCAGCTTCCGACAGGTTCAGCAATGACGATGTCGGGGATTTTGGATTCAGAAAGTGAAGAAATGGTCCCAATCAAATCGTCAAAATTGCAGCAGAAGCAAGCGCCAGGAACCTCGCCAACGTCAAAACCCTTCGAACGTAAGGTGTGAGTGTC
>CALDEW010000474.1 GCA_937942355.1 uncultured Pirellulaceae bacterium
AAATGGCACCACGTCGCGGTGACCTACGACGGGTCCAGCAAGGCGGCGGGCCTGAAAATTTTCGTCAATGCGGAAGACGAGAGCACCCACACTCTGCATGATTCACTGACTCGCCAGATCAATCAATGGAGCGCGGGTCACCGCGCTTTCGCGATCGGTTCGCGCTTTCGCGACCGTGGTTTCAAAGACGGTGTTGTCGATGAGCTGCGTGGCTACGACCGACGGCTGTCGACGCTTGAGGTGCAGCAATTGGCCGATGGGAAGTCGTTAAAGAAAGCACTAGCGACTGACGTTGATGAACTTAGCCCAGATGTGCTTGCGCGATTGCGAGAGTACTACTTTTTATCCGTTGATACGGCGATGAAAGCCAAACGAGCTGATCTTAGGTTGGCGCGGGCGGGTTGGAACGAAGTAATGGATAAAACACCTGCGGTTTCGATCATGCGAGAACAGGCCCAGCCCCGCAAAGCGTATTTGCTTGAGCGTGGGAGCTACGAAGATCGAGGCGAAGAAGTTTTTGCCGACACCCCTGATTTTTTACCGCCGTTTCCAGCCGATCAACCACGCACTCGTTTGGGGTTGGCGAAGTGGTTGCTGGCCCCCGAACATCCGTTGACGGCGCGGGTGGTGGTGAACCGGTATTGGCAATTGTTGTTTGGGCAAGGAATCGTGCGGACGCCCGAAGATTTCGGTTTTCAGGGGCAAGCACCTACGCACGCGGAATTGTTGGATTGGTTGGCGCTGGATTTTCGCAAAAATGGATGGGACGTGCGAAGGCTTATTAAACAGATCGCGCTGTCGTCGACTTACAGGCAAAGCTCGGTTGTTGCGGCGGAAGTTCGCAACAAAGATCCTGAGAATAAACGGTACGCACGCGGTCCCAGCCAACGACTGTCTGCGGAGATGGTGCGCGACAATGTGCTGGCGATCAGTGGGTTGTTGGTCAATAAAGTCGGTGGCCCACCGGTGAAGCCGTACGATCTGGCGTTGGCTTACACGCCGCTGAAAGTGGACTCCGGCGGCAAGCTTTACCGCCGCAGTCTGTACACATTTTGGAAACGGACGTCACCGGCACCGGTGATGATCACGATGAACGCGAATAAGCGCGAGGTCTGTCGGATGCGGCGTGAGATAACAGCGTCACCACTGCAGGCGTTGGTGTTGCTCAACGGCCCTCAGTTTGTCGAAGCGTCGAAAGTGCTGGCGGCAAAACTGGTGAAAAAATATCAGCAGGATGAGAAAGCGATTGCCAATGAAGCGTTTCGGTTGCTGACCAGTCGATTGCCGACCGACGCGGAGCTGGAAGTTTTGCAATTGCTGCACGGCGAGCAGTTGGAGCACTTTGCCGATCACGGTGACGCGGCAAAGAAACTGCTGGCGGTCGGGGAGACACCGGCCGATGAAACGATTGCGGCTGATCGATTGGCGGCGACGACCGTTTTGGTCAATACGATCATGAACTTGGACGAAGCGGTGCGAAATAAGTAGCGGAAGATTTAGAATTTGGAATTTGGAAATCGGAAATCGGAAATCGAAATTTGGAAATTAGAAATCCCATGAACCACAAATATTGCAACGGTAGAAACTCATCGCCATTGACCAGCCGCAGAAAATTTCTGGCAGGCTTCGGCCAAGGTTTGGGCAGTATCGCGCTGGCGACGCTGTTGAATCCGGCGGCAAGTGCGGAGGATCGGGTTTCCAAAACTGTCCCTGGCGTGCTGGACAAATTGCATTTTGCGCCCAAAGCAAAACGCATCATTTATCTGTTTCAGTCCGGCGCTCCTTCTCAGATGGATCTTTACGATTACAAACCACGTCTGAATAAGGACCACGGTAAAGAGCTTCCTGATTCAGTTCGCGGGAATCAGCGTCTGACGGGGATGAGCGGTTTTCAATCGAGCCTGCCGTTGGTGGGGTCTCCGTTTAAATTCGCCCAACACGGCGAAAGTGGGACTTGGCTGAGCGAACTGCTGCCTCACACGGCTAAGATTGCGGACGAAATTTGCGTCGTCAAGTCTTGCTATACGGAGGCGATCAACCATGGGCCGGGCGTGATCATGATGCAAACGGGATCTCAGTTCCCCGGCCGACCCAGCATGGGGGCGTGGATGCATTACGGGCTTGGTTCGGAGAACGAGGATTTGCCTGCGTTTGTGGTGATGGTTTCGACAAAACGCGGTGGCCAACCGTTGCGGTCCAGCCTCTGGGGCAGCGGGTTTTTGCCGGGTAAGTATGACGGCGTCGAGCTCAGAGCCAGCAAAGACGCGGTGTTGTATCTTAACAGCCCTCAAGGCATCGACCGATCCAGTCGCCGCAAAGCACTCGATCGCCTGCAGGAGTTACACCAGATGGAACTTGCCGCGACCAGCGATCCGGTGCTCGAAACGCGCATCGCACAATACGAGATGGCTTATCGGATGCAGATGTCGATTCCGGAAGTGACCGATGTTTCGGACGAACCGGAATCGACGTACGAACTTTATGGAGAAGATGCTCGCACGCCGGGGACCTTTGCCGCGAATTGCCTTCGTGCGCGTCGGTTGGCTGAGAAAGGCGTGCGATTTATCCAGCTGTATCAGCCGGGTTGGGATCACCACTCGGGAATCACGGGGCAGCTCAAGAGTTCGGCCAAAGACGCCGATCAGGCCTCGGCCGGATTGGTGATGGATCTAAAGCAACGCGGCATGTTGGATGACACGTTAGTCATTTGGGGCGGCGAGTTCGGTCGGACGAGCTATTGTCAGGGGAAGTTGGATCCGGTTTCCTTTGGACGTGACCATCATCCACGATGCTTTACTACTTGGATGGCCGGCGGCGGAGTGAAGGCCGGGCATACGCATGGCGAAACGGACGAATACAGCTACAACGTGATCAACGATAGCGGCGTGCACGTTCACGATCTGCACGCAACGATCCTGCATCAAATGGGCGTCGATCACAAACGTCTGACGTTCAAGTACCAGGGCCGTCACTTCCGGTTGACCGATGTACACGGTCATGTGGTGAAGGATATCTTGGCGTAGAATGACGCGTAGTGGATGAGGCAACGAGTCCCACGCGCTTAATGGCCGGTACCTTTTGGTTTAACGACGAGCCGGCAGGCGACCTCGTTCTGCCCCGCCAAACACCGTCGCCTGCCGGCTTATCGTTAAACGGTGTGAGATTTATCGGGAATCAAACCGAGGGATTTTGATCGTGATTCCCGGTGGCACCGTCGCCGGATTGCTTAACAGATCACGGTTGGCCAAATACAAATCGAAGTAATAGTCGGCTGTACCGTAAAACTCCTCCGAGATCTTTTGCAGCGTGTCCTGAGGCTGAGTCTCATATTCGCGGAAGCTGCCGTAGGTTACTTCTGCCGCTTCGACAATTTCAGATGACTGCTCGGGTGCCGAATTCTTCTGAGGCGTGAACTGTCCGTACTCCGGAGGCGAAACAAACTCAGGCTTTGAGCCGGCGTTGGGATTATATCGTGGACGGAGCTGATTCTGTAGCTCGTTGGGGTGTCTTTGATACGCGTTGTAGGCGAGACGATCGTTATCGGGATTTACGTACGGAGACACCGCCACGCGGTCATCGTTGAGTGATCTTACAACGGCCGAATCCCTCTTGTTGGTCTGGGGTTGAACCTGCGGTTGAGAAGTCGCGTAAGGTCGATCGACTTCCACGATTGTGGGCTGTGGCCTTGGCTGAGTTTGCTGCTGGCGAGTACGGCCATCGCGATTGTTGCCAAAAACGTCCCAACGCTCTTGTTTCTGCTCCCAAGTTTCAGGCTTAAGACGCCGCTGCTGAGACGCGCTTAACGGTTGGTGATTGGCCAATCGAGACGGCTGTACGGGACGGCGTCTGGCTTCGGCTTGTTGGCGGTCCCAGAACTGTTGGGTGCTTCGATTGACGGTGTCTGCAATTTCGGGAATGGGTTGCGTCATTTGATCCCGATAAGTTTCCAATCGGCGTTCGGCAGCGGCGACTTGTTCTCGCACCGCTTCCCAGTTTGGAGTCGAAATGGGATCGGGCTTTTGCGTTTGAACGTCCGAAAATTTCGGGACTGGAATTAACTCAATGTTCCTCGCGGAATTCAACGGCGTAACTTTCATCGGAACGCTGCTGGCGATGTTTGTGTCGTCATTGAAACTAAGGCCACTGTTGACCTCCTCAGCCAAGGACGAAAAGTCTGGCACAATCGCGACTTTCGCCAACCGTTGTGGCTGGTCGGCAGATTCAAAGCTACCAACGAACCGTTTGGTGGGCTGGAAATCTTGAGACGCATCTGCCGTTAAGGAGGAGTTGTCCAAGACTAAGTCTTCAGTTGGTGTGAATTCGGGGGAAAGGCGATCGGCATGATCATCACCGAAACTGCTGATGTGACCACTCGTATTGGGAGTGGGGATCGCCAGTTTTGCATCGGCGCGTAGATCGGCAACGGTGATTGGTTTTTCCTTGGCCGGAGATGCAAAGAACGAATCCAAGAACCCTTTTGTCTTTTCGACGACGGTGGGGCTGGCTGCAGTTCGATAGGGATCAATGGTGCCATCAGGTAGAAGTTCGGTCGTTTGGTTTTGCCCGGCAGGTCGGTCTTGGAGAATTGAACCAAACCAAAACGCCGCAATCAGGCAACCAATGCCCATGGTAATCTGTTGAAATGAACCCATTGAAACTCCACTAAATGAACCAGTCAGTGACATCAAGTCACAGCCGCTTTCCGAGAACGTTATCCGCAAAAGGGATGGTTTGGAAAGCACGCCAATCCATGGCAGACTTCTTCGAACTTGTAATTATTGCACGGTGCCGGGAGGTGGTACGAAATTTCATGGTTGCTGGATCACACCTTTATTGAAAAATCTCGGCATATACAGCCTGGGTAAACCTTGATGCCAAATCGCGGTCTCAGGCGGCAAATTAGTCGGGCAAGTTTGGGAAAAAAACGGCTTGAAAACAATTATTATTGGATTGCCAGACCACCAACGGGCCAGCTATACTGATGGCTCATAGGGATTTGTTAGCCGCTTGCAGCCTTTATCTGCTAAAGAGCCTTCCAAAACGCATCTTCGAATGCGTAGAGTCCAGAAAAACTAATGTTGCCTTCAACGATTGATTGATAGCGACGATTTGGTATCCGCTCTGGCCAGCATCTCCTTAATTGAAGCAAATTCAACGATGAATTTGTAGACGTTAGTATTGGAGCAAGTGAGATGTCGGTAACCCCTTCAGATTTTGAACAACAAACCAGCAAAGTTCGTCGTCCCAGCGTCGACCCCAACAGCGGCGTTTCTACGACCGCGGTCCACGCCGGCGAGGCTCGACAAAAACCGTCGCACGCGATCACCGATTCGGTCGTTTTAGCGTCGACGTTTACGTTCAAGAACACGCAGGCCATTATCGACTTCATTGAGAACGAAGAAGAGCGTGGCGAATATGGTCGTTATGGAGTGCCGGGCGAACGCGTCGTTGAACGGAAGCTGGCGGCGCTTGAGGGTGCCGAAGATGCGATCCTATATTCCAGCGGCATGGCGGCGTTTGTTGGCGTGCTGAATTCTGTTCTTTCGCAAGGCGATGAGATCATTTTCTTTGACGAGTGCTATCACCGCAGTCGCGAGTACTGCCGAAAGCACCTCTCTCGTTTTGGTGTCAAAACGATTGACGTCAAAACGGGAGACTACGACGCGATGGAAGCCGCCATCACGCCCAACACACGTTTGTTGGTCAGCGAATCGCCGACCAACCCGCATCTAAGCATCGTTGACCTTGATCGCTTCGCGGAAATCGGCAAGAAGCACAACGTGCTCACGATCATCGACGCGACGTTGGCGACGCCGTTCAACATTCAGCCGATCGCTCACGGCGTTGATCTGGTCATGCACTCGGCCACTAAGTACTTGGGCGGGCACAACGATCTGCTGGCGGGAGTTGTCCTAGGCAAGAAGGAAGTGCTTGACCCAATGAGGAATCTGCGCGGCATCATGGGCGCCGTCAATTCGCCTCATAATTGCTACCTGCTGCAACGCGGTTTGAAGACCTTTGGGCTTCGCATGCAGCAGCACAACGAAAACGGCATGCGTGTCGCAGAATTTTTGGAAAGCCATTCGCGCGTCGAAAAGGTCTACTATCCGGGGCTGGAATCGCATGACTACCACGGTGTGGCCAAGGAAACGATGCGTGGATACGGCGGATTGGTGACGTTTTTGGTCAAGGACGCTGACTGGCAACAGACCGCCCGCATCGTCGACGCCGCGAAGGTCGCTCGGATCGCGCCGTCGTTGGGCGGAGTGGAAACACTGATCGAGCAACCGTTGGTGATGAGCTATTTCCAATGCACGCCTGAAGAGCGTGTCGAGTTTGGAATCGATGACAATATGATTCGATTGGCCTGCGGCATTGAAGACACCGATGATTTGATCGCTGATCTGCAACAGTGCCTGGAAGTGGAGTAGGATCGGTTTTTACCGGAAGTAGAAGTAGGCCGTACCAAGCCGATAGGCGCAGTTACGGCTTGGCGATGCGTTGAATGTGTCAATCTGTTTTGAACGCACCAGAACGAAAGCCGGATCAGCGCCGGCTGCTGTTAAGAAATAGCAGAGTCGCGACGAGAGTTTAGCGGCCTCAGGTTAGAGCTGCTTGCAGACAATATCGTCGGCTGGGTCCGGCCTAATGTAACTACCAACTATTCGACTCGGATGTCGAGACCTTCTAAACCGGCGACATGTGCAGGGGCGGAAGTCTGTTGGGGTGAATTCAATCTCGACAATAATGATTTCGCTTTATCCGTTGGTTGCCATGTTTCTGAGGACGCGAAATCTGATGCTTCCAGAGGCGGCCTTGGAACGACGAACTCCGGATGGGGAGGCTTAATTTTGTCCGTGTTACTGGTGGCAATTTCTAGGCCGGTTAACCTGCTGCAATCACAGCAACCGCCACACTTCTGCTGCTGACAGCGAAGGCAAGGATCGGCCTCAGCGCACTTAACACAGTTACCGTCGGCGATACGCTGCTTCACTTCCGCAGCCGTTTGACTCAGCCGCTGCCACCAGCCTTTACGGGCGGGAAGGTCGTGATCGGCTTGGTGCTTCCAACAAATATAGGGCGAGTTCCGTTTGCACTCTTCGTCGTCGCAGTTGTAGCCAAAACCGTAGTGCTTGGTTTGGACTCTGAAAAGCTTGCTACGAGTCCATGGATCGCCGGGCGCGTACTGCGATGATGGGGCGGCTTTGTTGGCCTGAGATATCTGGCCGTGAGCCTGCTGAGGGCAGTTCATGGAACAAACTGTGAAACCAAAGCAAGAAATGAGATAGATATGAATCAGGCGCATGATGTATATTTTGGTTTGCAAGTTTGTATATGATCTGTTTCGACCTGACAAAATCGGTCTTTTCAGTAATTTTGCTATAGGCCACAGGGAGTGCCCTGCCGCTACATTTTGACATAGTTAAACTGGTGACCGATTCGAAGGCACTGCGGTTAATACGCGTGAGCCGCTGGGCGCTAGCCGCGGGTTGCCGAGCGGAAGAAAGGAATCACTGGGAAAACGTCAATCACAGAACCAGCGGCTAGCGCCCTGCCGCTAACTACATTTCACTACCCGTCACAAGATTAAAATGGATCCAATGCGCATC
>CALDEW010000475.1 GCA_937942355.1 uncultured Pirellulaceae bacterium
GTCCGCTGATTTCATTCGCCACCAAGGAAGATGGTCCTCGAAAAAAGTTCTGGCAATCGTCGTAAGTTCCCACATCCGTTCGCGCTGCCGCCAGTCTTCGCTGGTGAGGTCGGTGTGCGGATGTTTCGCACCGAAGTACCATTCGACTCCAGCAGCTCCCGCCATCAAACTTCCCCAAAGAACCTTTTTTCGAATCTCATCGTGATTGCCGCCCTCCGCGTCGGGAACAACCCCGTGCATCCACGGACCAATTTCGTCCATGGCGATCAACCAACGATGGCCCGCTTTCTCCGAACGTTCAATCCATTTGAGAATTTCACCGTGGACCATATCGGGTTTGTCGACTTGGAATGAAAGTCCATCAATCGACTTCACGCCCAGCAGCGGCGTGAGAAGTTTGTCTTTGCCATCTGGATCGGCGTGGGTGTGCATTACGACGGGGTGGTTGTATGGGTCGGTTGCTTTGATGTAGTCCGCCATCGCGATTCTTTGTTCCAGAGTCTGCCCAACAGGCGTCCAATGGGCGGGTCCGTTTTCTTCCCCCAGATTCCAAACCAGCGCTGGGTGATGCGCAAATCGTGCAATCAGCTCTCGATAATAGAGCTTTCGCAATCGGCCGGTGTCTCCGCCGTCGAGCATCGTTTCGTTTTCGGTTTCCTGAGTTTGGAAATGCAGCATGATTCCCTTGCGTTGCATGTGCGCGAAAACGATTTCCCATTGATCAAGTTTACTGCAATCGAACCGCGTGAAGTCATTCGGATCGGCGTACGGCCAAACATCTTTGCCGTCTCCTTTGATGTTCAACGTGAGGAAATATGCCGAGTTGCCCCCTTTGGAAGCCAGGTAGTTGAACGCTCCAATCAGCGCTTTACCTTTGGCCTTAGACGCATTGCCGGTGGCAGGATTGCGACCGCCCCATGTTGGGTCGTCCCTGTTCCAGTCCGATAGATGAGCCTCAAAGCGATGGAGTTGGTCGTCCGTTTTTGCTTCGTAGTCTTTATTACTGACTTCGATACGATAGGTGCCGTCGAAGTCAGCGTACGCCAGCAGGTTTTCGGGACTGTCCGTGCCTCCTTTAAGCCAATACTGCCCCGTGTTTTCGAATCGGAAGAACCCATTGCGCGCTACGACCTTCCCGCGCGTTTGAAAGCCTGGTTTGGGTTGTGGATTAACCAAAACCTGAAAACTACCGTTGGAGTTACTGATCTCAATAGGCTGTCCCGCGTCATCCTCGATGCTGATTGCGATATCTTTGCCCTGTCGTAACGTCGCCGAGTAATTCCAGGTTCCCGATTTGAATGGCGTGAACCTTGCTTGCCAGATGTTTCCTGAATCTGCCGAGGATTGTCCCGCCTGTTTGTCGGCGGCGTAGAAGCCGGGGATAGCGAACTCGGTTCCGGATTCGGGATGCGCGAATTTGACGGTCAAACGATAATCAGTGAATGGGTTCGGCGTTGCCTGTTCCGTAGTTTCGGGACCATTGAATGAGAGTGTTTTGGTGTGGCCTACGATATCAACGGTTTGCCGCTCGCGCTGATTTTGCGCGGCTGTTGAACTGGTCAGTAGACCAATCGCGAAGATGATTGAAGCGATAGAGCTTGTGAGGTTTGGCATATTGAACGGGTAAGTTGAAGAGATCAGAAAGCGAAAATGTAGTCGTGCTTGAAAAATATATTACCTGTTTGAGAGTCCAATGTGGACAAAGAACTTCACAGGCATTCACGGACCGTGCTTTGGGTGGGGTGAGACGACTTGGGCGGAAGATAGCTTTCGATTTTCTTGGTTCGTTTCGTGTAAACTAAAGGTTTTATGTTACTTCCAGCGATCTGGGTGGCTAAACTAGAGATTAACTCTTCCCTCTCACCTTTCAAGCTAAACCCATATTGAGTCCTGCCGTGAAAACTACCCTACAAGTTGGATTACTAACCGTTGCCGCACTTTGTTTGATGGTACCCGATGTAAACGCGTTTCAGGTCACCTACGAAGTGAATGAGGTGGGGGGAAGCGGATTATTCGGCGGCGGGGCTCCGATCGAGTTAAATGAGCGGCGCGAATCACAACTGGGAACTTATCAATTTTCAGGCAGCGTACTTCCAGACCGAGTCGGGCTGATCGGAGTTAGCACCGGTTTTCGCGCGGCCGTATCGAGGTTCATTCCTGGGTTTTCGCCCGAACCAGAGGCAGATAGTCTAGGCCCAGACGTTGGCGGTGAACCGTCCGACAGCAATACCGGAGTTGGTGATCCTCCCGGCCTTCCGCCCTCAACGCGATGGACAAGTGTGACGGTCAATACAAGTGCCACCGGCGCCTTCGAAACGGTTGCTGATATCAATGGGTTGAGTGCTACCAATGATGTTGGCTACGTTAGGTTCGATTGGGCGGTAACCGGGATGTCAAATATCTTTTTCGATGGAACAGGCTTAGGTTCTGTCGTTGTTGATGCAGCGCGGAGTATCGCGTCGCTTCGTCCTGTCGGAGATTTTACGATTCCGAATTCGTTTTTTCATGATCCCTCCGTAGTAGACGGTAATTCCGTCAATGATCTGCGTGCTGCCAACCTCACTTTGGAATCCTTTCTTGTGCCCTTTGATTTTAGGCAGTTGGATGTTGGAGAGACGCCGCAAATCGATATCAGTTTTGAATTGATCGTTGGGACATTATTAGACGTCAGAAACATTGACGATCTTGGGAACTTCGAAACCTTGTTTGATGCTGATTTTTCTAACACGGCAACTCTGACCAACGTGACCGTATTGGACGCTAATGAGAACGAGATCATTGGCGCATCGGTGGTGGATTCGGTTACTGGTGGAAGCCTCGTTGCCTCGACTGTGCCCGAACCTTCATCGCTGGCGCTATTGGCGTTGAT
>CALDEW010000476.1 GCA_937942355.1 uncultured Pirellulaceae bacterium
TCTTGCACGTTTATCAAATTATGAAAACCTCTTGCCTTTAAAATAGAAGCAGCTACAGTTGAACGGTAGCCAGATCTACAATGAAGGAAATACATTTTATTGCTATCGATTTCATTCATATTCTTATTGATGGCAACCCAACTAAATCGTCGATTACGTCGAAACTGTTAGATCGTGGCGCAACAAAGTGTTGGACTGCAGTCGGGCTTTACAACGCTTTCAACTATCAATGTTTCATCGTCACGACGCGATCAACACAGTCGTTATTCCGCTTATCCGAATGGCAAACCAATGAAGAGTCTAGCTATGAGGGAAATCTATTCCAAGCTTACGGCTATTAGGTTGGTCCCATTCGCTTCTCGACTGCTTAACCATAAATGGCGCCTGCAAAACTCAGTAGACTCCGAATCCTCCGCTGTTGCCCGTCGGATTGGTCCCTATGAAGTCTGGTTCCCACTTGACAAACAACCCCAGAAATTAAAGCGGCGATACTACCCATCGGGGCAGATTTTCACTGAAGAGATTGGAGACGTAAATGATCATCACTTTACCGATAGTGAATTACTGCGTTGGCACGAATCAGGAAGCCTGCAGGCGATTTCACTGCGCGTTTCGGAATGTGAACGACAGTTCGTAAATTGGAATGAAGATGGTAACGTGGCACATCGAGAAATTGACCGAATAGGTGAGTCGTTTGATCGAATTGTTTGCTTAGCCTGTGGTGAACACACGTTGGTACACGGAATGGGGCATGCCGGATTTGGCGATTCAGGGTACATGTATAGTGACAGCGGCAGGCACGTATTTCGGTGGGACGCCAACGACCCCGCTTACCTAGAAATTGTCGGTGACGAGACGTTTTATCCTTGGCTGCTTTCACATCAACAAAAGGATGATTTCGAACGTCGAATCAAACCTCTTTCGGACGGAACCAGATTTCGCTTTTCGAACTTTGCTCGTTGCGGTGACTGCAACCAAACAATTGCTCCACCGCTTCCACGCAGCTCCTGGCTAGTCTTTTTTGATCGAACGATTTGGACCGATTTCCGTCCAAAAGCTGTGTGTCCAGCCGGCAATAAAACAAGTTCATTGTCGGAATGGTTGGTCTGACCGTCGAAGCAGCGAGTGATTTATAGAGGAGTGTCATTCCCTACCCCCTAGACACGCGGAATAACATCTACATGGCCCATTGAGTCAAGTGGTTTGTAGGGACGAGAAACGGAGACGGGTCCAGTTTATGATTTCTTCTTGGCAAGTCGCAAGCGTTGCTACCATCAATACCGAAACAGCCCACGACCTTTTGAAGTAGTAGGCCAGCACATAGAAAAGGTCGGACAGAAAAATGTTGACCAAAACATATCGGTTGCCCAGCATACGGGTTCAGCGACAAGAATCTTTCTATCCACATCTTTCTGTCAAATTATTGCTGCCTTTCCGCCCACGGTATGATCCGTACCTCAGGTCCGCTGCAAGCGCAGCCCATTTTTGACATGTGCAGCTCGAATACTTAGACTATTTCTTTCGTTGGTCGTTCCAACCCAATACGATCCGCATTCGCACCGATGGCCAGTTCGTCGCCGATACGTCGTTACTTTTTTTCCAGCTTAGTAAATTATGGGACTTGATGGTGTTGAAATTGTGATGGATGTCGAAGATCACTTCGGGATCACCTTTCAGGATGCTGAAGCGGAGCAAATTCGCACAGTTGCTGACATAGTTTCAATTATCGCTTCTCGAATACAAAACGCTCGCGATGCGCGGTGCCCAACTCTTGCATCCTTCATGCGGATTCGAACATGCGTCCGTAAACTAACTGGCAACAACGAGCTTAAAATCCGGACCCAAACACGTGTTGTTGACGTACTGAATTCAGCTCAACGCAAAATTTTCTGGAAAAGTCTGGGGGACATTCTCGGTTCACCGGCGCCACCTCTGCGACGTCCCCCGAGGCTGCGAACTATCCTGTTGTACTCCGTTTTGCTCGCATTCATATTGGCCGTTGTGATCGCAATCTATGCCGATCTGGCGACCCTACCTTTCAACATTGCAATTGCGATAACATTCACACTGTTCCTGCACAGGGCAACGGCTCCGTATCGAACTCACCCTCCCGACGCAATCTCTACGTTTGGTTCGATTTCCAGTAAGGTTTCAGGGCTGACCGTTGCAACAAAACGGCTGGAGCTTCGTACAGACGCTGAGATACTCGCGGAGCTAAAGCCAATAATTTCTGATGTCGTCAACGTTCCAACGCATCAAATACAGCCATGTTCAAGATTCGTGGAAGACTTAGGCGTTGGGTAAAGTCAGATGCCGATATAACGCGGCTTTAGAGGCCTTGCGGGAGTCAGTCTTGTCTAATCTCAAGCACCGCCATCCTGGGCAGAAAAACCACAATTTTTTGAAAGGAAGGGGTAGCGTACACAAAAGATCGGACAGAAAAATGTTGACAGAAACATATCAGTCGCCCAACAGCCAAGGTCTGTTTCGAAACTTTTTCTGTCCACATCTTTCTGTCCACATCTTTCTGTCAAAATTATTGCGGCCATTAGCGAGGATTAGCGTTCCTCCCATTCCAAGCTAGATTCATCATGTCGAAAAAAACTAGAACCCGATGGCTGGCGGCGATTACGATTGCAACCGTTATTCCGATCGGCCTTCTCGCCCGTTCCTACCGAACGGGCGCAGACTCTTCGACGCTGATCGGCTTCTTGGCAACCTATGCTGGGGATACGCTGTGGCCAATCATGTTCTACTTCATGGGACGATTCTGTTCACCGAAGGCGTCGCGCTGGACACTGCTGATAGGAACACTTGCCATTACCCTAACTTTAGAATTTGGCCAACTCTGGAATCCGCCGCTGCTATTGTGGTTACGCCAACAACCCGTCATTGGGTTTATTCTCGGCAATCATTTCATCTGGTCCGATGTCGTTTGTTGCGTGACGGGCGCATTTTGTGCTTGGCTGATTGATGTATATAATCACAGTTACGTGATCCAACCCAAAATTAAAAATAGCTGACTGTGGGCCGGAGCCGAGGAATCTATGCAACACGACTTTTCAGAAATTGAGTTAGCATTTGATTCGGTTTCATCCCAGATGCAATCCATGTGTACGGCCTACCTTTGTCGAAAGAGTGGCAGGATTTTCTACCTTGATGATGCAACCGGGGTCTACGACAAACTTCCCGACGATTTCGAAATCAGTGACGAATACATAGAAATTCCGCACAAAAATGAACTCGATCTTGGCCGCGACCTAGCCTACGATTTCACCGGCGCTCATGCGCCGCAGCTTATCGCCGAAGTGCGCGAAGCTTTCTCACGCAAGGGCGCCTATCAACGATTCAAAACGTTGCTCGCACGCAACGGTCTGCTTGACGACTGGTTCAAATACGAGCAAGCTGAAACCGAAGCAGCGCTCAAGCAATGGTGCAAAGACAACTCGATCGAATTGCAGCCCGACAAAACCTGAAACGCCCGATAGCAATCTGAGATTGAAACAGTACGCCGTGGCGTGACCATTGGTCATGCTGAAAAGAGCCGCACGATATCAACTTGTGTAACCAAAAGCTTGGGCGTAGGGTTGCCAGTGTTGGTCGATTTCTGTCTTTAGCGTACCATCCAAGTTCATCGGATTTGTTTTGTGCCCCTTGCGCTGATCGAAGTACTGCCTGACCTGGCGTTTCATGGCATCGGCGTCTTCGAGTTTCAATTGATCATAAATCTGCGCGACCGTATCCTCTGGCGAAGCGATCAGATCTTCGAACTTGACTTCGACCAACCGCTCGGTCGGCATTTGGTCCCGAAAAGCAAAATAAGATTCGTACATCAACCGTTGGCAATCAAAAACATACTCTTTCAGCCAGCGGTCATCGTATTTGGGCAATTGAAACGATTGCGTCTCGTCCAGCGACTTCCACAACCGCATCGTCGAAGAAACCAATTTGTGCGGATGACGCGCCATGTGAATGAACTTGGCGTCTGGAAACCATTGGGCCAATTGAGCAATACGTCCGGTGTGTGGAGGGGACTTGAGCACCAATCGTTTGTCAGGATATTGAATCGTCAGTGATTTTAGAAAATGATTCAGCGCCCGCTGCACCGACTGCTGCTGATCTTGATCGGCATTGTCGAATCGTAATTGCTGGCAATGTTTCTCCGCGCGGTTTGGAAAAGCGATGCGTCGGTAGGGTGTTGCAGCTCCAGCAGAGATCAAAGCGAAATCATCTTCTTGAGGCGATTGAGCGGAGATCGTCATGCTGTCCATCGGTCGTTTCTTGGGTAACAACCGATTGACCAACGGAAAGAAAAATGGACGAGAGAACAAAAAATGTCTCGGCGCAAACGCTTCAAAAGTGGAAGGATACGCCGACGCGGGATCCAATGACATCAATTCATGCATCAGCGTGGTGCCAGACCGCCAGTGTCCGATGATAAAAATCGGAGGTGCGGAAAGGGTCGCGTCTGCAATTCGGTCTTCGAACTGAAGGCGTTGACATCGGTTGAGCACTGAATTCGCAACGCTGCACCCTCCGACCAACCCCATCATCGGATATCGCAGCGGATGGACTTGGAACCGGTTCTCTTTGAGCATTCTGTAGTAGTTGCTGACAGACATCCCGTTCCAGATTCGAGGGGCCCAGGATGGGTAGCTGTTGGTTTTGGCGGGTTTCGCGGCGGGCATCCAAGCAGTTTATCTTGCGGCAAATAAAAATCAAAGTAGCCCAAGAGCCCCCTTAATTTAAAATCGCTCTGGAACTTCGCCGCCCGAGCGTGTGCTGTACGCGCGGTAGACTCTGGCGTTGATTTCGGTCGGAACAAAATGTGTTGAACCGTCCGCAAAGACAAACACGCCACCGCCAGAATGATAGCTGTAAAAACCTCTCACGCGGTCGAACAGGTCTTCGCTTTCATCGCCGGGCGACCAATCTATCGTGACTTCTGCCGGGGAATTATTGAGTGGTTCTTCAAGGTCATCACTGGTTTCCCAAACGCCATCGGCTCCCGCGTTTTGGGCCGTCACGGCAAACGCGCTGCCACGCCCGCCCTGAAATGACGCTTCGTTAATTCCATCGCAATCGGCTTTGAACCAAACTTGGCCCATGAATAAATTCGGTCAGCGTCAGGTAGCTTCGGCCGGCAAATTTGGATTGCTGGCTGCCTCTCCCATCAAGAAAGTGTTCGAAGATCCGTCTGAAATTTGGCCGAAGTTAACTTTACTGTTGATGCCAAACATTCCGCTGGGAGCTCGATTGGTAAGGAATGCGTCGTTGCCCTTATTAAAAGCATAGTCGTTGGCCTGTCCCCTAACGCCGCCGTTCTGTTCTACCGTTCCCTGATTCTCTGGACAGCTGAAAATGGGAACTTCCACGTCGAGGATGGACATATTTGCCGCTGCCGACCAAGCCTGGTTGAGATCTATCTGGTTGTACAGATTGTTTTGTTCGATGAACGGCAGCAAAAACACAAACCCGGAATGCAAAGCGTCTCGATGATCAGCATCATCATCGGTGATGCCCGGCGGAAAGTGACCGTGCGAAGACTCGTAATTCAAATTCCCAAGGCCAAACTGACGAAGCTGGTTCATGCAAGCGGTTTTACGCGCCGCGGCGCGGACCGCTTGAACCGCAGGCAGAAGCATACCGATCAAGATGCCGATGATCGCAATCACCACCAAAAGTTCCACCAGAGTGAACGCGAAACGACGCTTAGGTTTAGCCTGTGGCATTTGCGATTCCTTAAAGAGAGCCGGCACGCTGAATATTGCCAATTGTAGACAAACCTGTTCCGCAAATCAATTGTAGCCTGCGCCACGCAAAATGCAGGGAACAATCCAGTGAAACGCTGATTTTCGTTGAATGAACGCTGGTTTTGGTCTTTCACTTTCATAAAGGAAGCCGATTGTTCAGATCACTTCCGCAAATGCCGACGAATCGCCAAACACAACTCGGGCCAAAGCTTGGAATTGCGAGCTGGATTACAAAACGGGATCGAACAAGGCCTGTTTTAAAAAATTGAGAAATAAGCGAAATGGATTTTGGCTTTCACGACATTGGATACACGTGCACGAAAATTAAAAACAACAATCAATAGATCGCAAAGTAAATCAATTAACGAAAAGGTAGTACGATGAAGTACATCATTAAAACAATAGCTTTGGCAGCCGCAATTTTCATTTCCCCAAACGGTTTGCAAGCACAAGACTCGACCACAGTAGAAGTAACGATCGAGAACATTGCTCCGGATGATGGAGTGTTTCTCACCCCGGTTTGGGTAGGTTTTCACAGCGGCAGCTTTGATAGCTACAACGGTGGACTGACCTCGCTTGTCGGCTTGGAACGCCTGGCTGAAGACGGAAATAACAGAGTAATCTCAAGGCAGTTTCTTAACTTTCACCCGCGCCTTGGAGGACTCACTTACATCGACAATTCGGGAAGTGCACCTGCCAGTCGTCTTGTTCGAACCGGTGACCTGTCAGACGCTTTCCGACAAGACGCGACCGTGGGCGCAGCACCAATTGGGCCCGGCGAAACAGTTTCTCAGACTTTCGAATTGAGAAACGACGGAAGCAACAACTACTTCTCTTACGCTTCGATGGTGCTGCCAACCAATGATTTCTTCATTGCAAACGGCAATCCGCTGGCTCACAGCATCTCCGACATTTTGGCTTCTGGCGGAGAAATTTCTTTCTTCATCGGAACTCCCAATGGCGGTGCTAACGACGCGGGAACAGAGCAGGAAGACTTTAACTTTTCCGCTGGCAACGGCCTTTTCGCCGGACGAAACTTACCTTCAGGCCAGTCCAGACCTAATCAGGGAGAGACAACACGAGAAGCCATCGCAAACGTTGTGGGCGATCCCTTCGCAAACTTCACTTTGGTCTCAGGGATCAACAAGGTTCGCTTATTCATCGCTTCGGCTTACGTCCGAAGAGTCGTGCAAGTACTCTCCAGATTCTCGTTTCTTCCATCAATCGAATCGATCATCCAATCGCTTGAGGATTCTCTGGACGCTTTCGAAGCGCGTGTCTCTATCGACGTTGATGGGCTTGATTTCAACCAGTACCAAGATGGCATCGCACGAGTAACTATTAAGGCTGTCGCTCCCGAAGCTGGTTTTTCAGGAGTCGCCGTCGATGCGGATGTGGCTGACGCAACAACTTTTATTGAAGCCGCTGACGCAGGCAACTTGTACTTCAACGTTCACACAGCCGATTTCCCAATGGGCGAAATCCGAGGCCAACTGGACATGGTTCTGTCTGACACAACCGTCGGCGGAGTACGCAAACTTACTTTAGGGGCGGTACTTGATTCAGAACAAGAGCCAGACGGCGCATCTGACTCCGATGCCACTGGTGTTGCTACAGTGCGGATCAACGTGAATCCTGACGGTTCAGCCACCTACAGTGCAGACCTGTCAGTCGTCGGAATTGCGGTTGAAGATCTGCTCCCAGTAGCAATTTTCTCCGCCATCCACATTCATGACGCTCCACGCGGTGTAAACGGTGGAGTGCTTCAAGATTTCATCGTTGACGCTGGCGGAACAGAGACTGACTTCAGCGTCCTACAACAATAATCAATGGAAGGAAGTGGGAGTGGAAAGAAACTGGAAGATTAGTTCATACTTCTTGGATTTACTTCACGGACTTGAATCCAAATTCTATTCAGATTCTTTCCTGTTCAATCGTGAACCTTATCTCGTCGATTGAACAACTATCGAGCCTGTTGGGTATTCACTCAACAGGCTTTCTTTTTTTACCCTCTGGCTCTTGATAGCGCGCAGTCGACACCGATAAAGCCACAAAACAACAACCTAAGCCAAAGACAAAATAGGACGGCCAAGATGATACCCATTCTGGTTATGCAGCGGGATTCGCAATTTTGCCGGTAGGCGTCGTGAGGTCGAAGAGCCCAAAAATTTCGTCGCGACTCAATCCTCGATTTTTCGGTTGCGTGTCCGGAGATAGAATCTCATTGAACAGTTCGCGTTTCTCTTCCAAGATGTCGTGAATGCGTTGTTCGATCGTGCCCGCCATAATCATGCGTGTGATCGTCACGCTACCGGCGGCTCCAATTCGATGGGCGCGATTGATCGCCTGATCTTCAATCGCCGGATTCCACCAGCGATCGAATAAAAACACATAACGGCAAAACTGCAAATTCAACCCGACACTTCCCGCGCCGTAGCTCATCAGCAACACCGTCCGGTCAGGGTTCTCCTTGAACTCCTGCAAAATAGGATCGCGACGTTTACTGGGAATGCGGCCGTGATACTGCAGCGGATTGAATCGCTGCACTTGGTCGGCGATTTTTTCGATCGCTCCAACCCATTGGCTGAACACGATCGCCTTCTGACCGCTGGCGGCCACCTCTTCAAGATCCGCTTTGAGCCGATCCACTTTCGTACTGGTCCCGGTGACCGGATCGAAGTTACAAATCTGCTTGAGCCTCAGCACCAATTCGAAAACATGGTTGATCGTGATCTCGTCGCCCATTTCACCAAGCTTCATCACGCCGTTATTCTCCGCGGCAAAGTATTGATCAGCTTGTTCCTGGGAAAGATCTAGCTCCGCGTCTCGCATCAATCGGGGCGGCAAGTCCGTCATCACGACTTCTTTGGTGCGGCGTAGGATTAAGTCGCTGACATTTCGCTTGATCTCGCGGGCGGTCATATTCTGATTGACCAAACCGGGAGATGCGAATTCGCAGATACCGACCAAATCATTGATACTGTTTTCAATCGGAGTACCCGTCAGCGCCCAAGATCGACGTCGGTTAATGTTCCTGACGACTTTGCTGGTCGAATTCTGTTTGTTCTTAACACGCTGAGCCTCATCGAGCACGCAGAGGTCATACTGCGATTGCTCGTCGGTCACGATGGCTTCGTCGCGAATCAGCAGTTCATAATTGGCGACCTTGACCATGGCGCGGTTGTGTTTCCAATGCCACGCCCGTTCGCTTTTGTTTCCTTGAATCGCAGCGACCGTGATTTCGGGCGCCCAAGTTTTAAATTCTCTCTGCCAATTGGTGACCAGCGGCTTGGGGCAGATCAGGAGAATATTGGCGGCCTGGCGAGTCCTCAGCAGCATCCGAATCGAAGTGATCGTCTGCATCGTTTTCCCCAGCCCCATTTCATCGGCAAGGATCGCGTTGTAACGCGTGAACAGAAAACCGACGCCCGCATATTGGAAATCAAAAGGCGGAAAAGGAAACTCCATCGTTTCCCCAGACAGCAACGACTCCAGCGGTGGCTGAAGCATATAGAACAACCGATCGCCCATCTTGATGACATCTTTGGGGGCTCTCAAATGAGTCCGTTTATCATCCTTTTTCACCTGGCTTTGTTTCGCGAACTCGGCAGGCAGATCGTCTTCGTCGGTCCCAGCAGAGGCCTGAAAGAAAGAGGCTGGCGACGGCATTTCGTTTGAGGATGCATTCTCTTGGACTCCCGTGGCGGAGAAGAAGTAGCTGTTCACTTTCTGACGCCGCTTGCGAAACCGAGCGGACACAATCGCCGGAGAGACAACGGTCGAATCAATCTTGACCGACTCAACCGGCAGATCAATGGGCTGGCCAATGCTGTTCTGCCAATCAATCTGTGAAGAAGCGTTGTCCATGATTGGTAGAGCATCGGGGTGGGGACTGAAAGCATGTCGAATTTGACATGCAACAAACGACTACTTTAATACTTCTATCGTGCAACCGCTTGAGCTTCTTCGATCGCCAGCCGAATCCGTTCGAAAGGTTCAACCAAAGGCAACGACTTGTTGAATTCACCACAGGCAAACTTCACCGACGACAACAGTTGAGCATCGTCAATTTGAGAGATGACTTGTTCGCCACCGACATCAAAACCAGCAATACGATTTTCTGCCTGTTCAGGAGAACACAACATGACCACCGGCGTGCGGGCGATCTTATCTAAAGCCAACAGTTCACAACGGTCGGTGATCAGCAGTTGCGGACGCGCCTTTGATTTCTCGAAGATCGAAGAAGCGATTTGGTCACAGAATAAAAATCCGCGATACGTTTGACCGTAAAGAATCTTCTGCGTCCGATTCTCAGCAACCGGGGGCGTGCAATGAAACTCGATAGGACGACCGCACGGAGAGACCACTAACATTCCTCCGGCGAAACCAAGTTCAGGAACTTCGACGACGGTGATGAACCCGAATCGTTCGACTGGCGCTAAACGTTCTGTATTTTCAGAAACTTCGAACACTTGCTATCATCCCTGAGAACGTGTTTTCTTTGTGGCGTATGTCCCGCGAAATAACAATCGCTGAAACTGGCGACTGTCCCGCCAGTAGAGGCGAAAGGGAAAGGCGCAAACCACCTGAAACCTGTCATCGGAGCATCTCCAAGCCCGCTTGACGGGCCTTTTTGGGGGCGTGCGGTTCGTGTCAACTGCTACTGCCGGCATAACTGGCATGTCCCGATGCACGTTGAGAAAGCTTGCCGATCGAAGCCATTGTGCACTTCACAAATTCTTTGTTTTGATGAATATAGAGCCCGCGCGCTCGACATTCGGCAAGCCCGCGTTTATACTTGAGCGGTATTCATAAAAAAGTCAAAATTATCTATCTCGGAGTAGCGAAAATATGGCAAACGAATCGCAGGACATCTCTCCCGTTTTTCGCATCGATGTGGGCCAAAATGCTAGCGAAACGCCCGTTTCTACGCGACAAAGCGAGCAACATTCGGAGCTAACAGCGCTGCTGCAACAGTTGGTGATCGGACAGGATCGTCAAAACGAATTGCTCGAAGAAGTCGTCGAACAAATGGGAGCCACCCAGCGTCAACGCGCTCACGAGCTTAATTCGTGGAAAGAAGCAAACCCGATGCTGGCCAAGCGCTGCCGGGCCGCCGCAGAATCGCTTTCCAAGGTTCAAACTGAATTCCTGCACAACGTTACTTGCGAGGTCAATGACCAAGCCGAAAACATGGTCGACAGCGAATTCGTCATGAACGAATTCGTCGATCGCTTCGGCCCGCGGTTGGCTCACCTCAACGGCGTCCTACAATTGCTGTCTCAGCTGAGCGCGAACAACCCAACGAACTCGAGATAGGGAAACTAATCTAAATCACGTTGGTGTTTAGTCGCCCGAAAATTTGACGATTGAATTAGCAAGCCTCTTCGAACCACCATTTGAAGAGGTTTTTTCTTGTTACCAACACGCATTGTTTGCAGATCTAGTTTGCTGCATTGACGTCGCTGAAAAGGTATAATCGAACTTAGCGTTTACGCTCCCGCCCATCTCAGCACGAAGGGTTTCCAATGAAATCAATCTCTTTACTTCTTAGTGTTGTTCTTGCCGCATGCACCAGTGCACTCTTTGCGCAAACAGAGAAACCGGCCGACGAGGTTTTTACAAAGTTTGAAACGCTGCGCGGCGAGGTTGTTGACAGCCACGGAAACAAAATCGAAAAGTTCTCCGTGGTCGCCGTGATGTATGCTTCCACTGGAACCACCCGCAAAGATAAAGCCCAATCAAAGTTTGATGGTAAGTGGGAAGCCAAAGATATCGAAGGAAAATTCAGTTTCGACGTCGAACAACCGATCGCTATCAAGCCTCACGCGCAAGTGGAGTGCATTGTTTTCGCCAATGGCTACTTACCAGCGCACAAGACTCTTTTGAAGAAAAGCGCGATTGCCGAATTCGACGGCAACTTTGGCACGATAATCCTCAAACGCGAGGTGAACGTAACAGGTCGTTTAGTGATGCCTGCTTCTGCTGGCGATGAAAAACTGTTGGAACCAAGCATCAGCTTCACATTGGCGACCAAGTCCCACGCGCCAGCGAATCCGCTGCAAGGCGAGTTTTCTGGCGATGGAAACTTCGAAGTAACTTTGCCTGAAGACTGTCAACTAAAAATGATCGCCTACAGCCAGAACGCTGCCGCCATTTCAAAGACAATAAACATCCACAAATTTGATCCCGACAGTGGAAGCCAGAACCTAGGTGAATTTCAACTCAGAGAAGGCGTGACCGTCTCTGGTGTTGTCCTCACAAGAAATGGAGCCCCGGTGGAGAACCAGTTGGTCAATCTCTCCCAGCATTTGGAAGGGCAGTACATTCATGCCAGCGCCATCACTGATGCCTTAGGAGAGTTTGATCTTGCCCCACGTTTAGGGGAGGTGGTTGTCAGATTGAACGAACAAGTAGGGCAGGACGGAGAGGTTACCAATTCCATTGGAAGGAAGCTCATCGCAAGGCCCGTAGAGCTTACACTGAGGCAAGGCGAACCGGCCAAACCGATTGAGTTTCGCGAGGCGGAAACATTTTTGATCACGGGATCGGTGGCGTTGGAGGATGGGCGAGTTCCGGACAATGTTCACATCGCGATCTCGGATAACCTTGATAGTAGCAGGCATCAACCGAAGCTTGTCGGAGAAGACGGAAAATTTGCATTCGCGGTCCCACGCGGCCTAAAAGTCGCATTGATTATTATGTACAACGGCGACGACGAAAAGTCATTTTTCGTATCAAGTTTAAGTGGCGATTCACTCAATCAGAACCGGGACGTGCTTGAAAAATACGAGGACGATGTGCAAATATTTAATTTCAAACCGATTGAAAAAAACATCGGCCCGTTGGAATTCGTCTTGTTGGAACACCTTCCCGAACACACCACCGCAACTGAAGAGGTTTTCAATTGGATCCTCGGCGACTAAAGTACAGTCTTCGGTATTAAGATTAGCATCGCTCACCAAGAACCAAAAGAAACTCATGAAAACCATTCTCTCCAGTCGCACCATTTTTAACCGCCCTGTCATCGCCATCATGTTGGTCGCTTTGCTACCATTAGTCGCTGGAGCTTGGGTCTATAAGGAATGGAAAAGCGGCATCGTCTGGCCGGAGCCTCCCATCGTCTCCCCAGGAGAAGGTGGATCCGCGCCGTCGGATGCAATCGTTCTGTTTGATGGCTCCAACGCCGATCAATGGAAGGGCGGAGAGAAATGGCTTAAAGAGGACGGAACCTTGACAGCCTCCAGAGGGCCGATCAGAACCAAACAAACATTCGGCAGTTGCCAATTGCACGTTGAGTTCATGAGCCCGGAGAAGGTTAGAGGCAGAGGCCAAGGGCGCGGCAATAGCGGCATCTTTTTTGGCGATTTCCGATACGAAGTCCAAGTGCTGGACTCGTTCGAAAACAAAACGTACTTCGACGGCCAGTGCGGTGCGATTTATAAACAAGCCCCCCCCATGGTTAACCCTTGCCGCAAACCCGGCCAATGGCAGACCTATGACATCATTTACGGTGCTCCCGAATTTGATGACGACGACAAACTGACCAAACCTGCTTACCTGACGGTTTTACTCAACGGTGTTTTGATTCAGAACCATGTTGAAGTGCAAGGTAACACCTTTTATGACAAGCCACCGTCTTATAGTGCTCACGAATCAAAGCAACCCATCGGCCTTCAGTTCCACAACAACCCAGTCAAATTCCGCAACATCTGGGTGCGTGAGAACGTCGTTGCAAAAACACCCGAATCTTCTCAGTAGCCCAATCACCGCAGTAGAGAAGTACGGCACATACGGCTAACGAACCTATTGCCCACGGCAGGCAGATGCTAAAATCGCTCGCTTGAAACATCGCTGTATTTTAACGAGCCAAACATGGGACTGATCACGGCCACCAAGGCCTTTTGTAAACTGCTGTTCAATTCAGAGCTGAGTGCGTCTTTTGATCAACTGATCGCCGAGGGTTCTGCGCCAAAAATCGAAGCCAAGCCCGCTGCCGCTCCGCCAGCACCGGCCAAGCCAATCGCTCCGGCCCGCAGCGACGCCATCAGCCTGCTCTCCGCGCTGCAACGGGAAGCACGTTTGCTGGACCTCGTTACCGAATCGCTCGACGGATACTCCGACGCTCAAATCGGTGCCGCCGCGAAGGAAGTCCTCCGCGATTCTGGTTCGGTGATCGAGCGTATGTTCGGGCTGACGCCCATGACCGATGCGGCCGATGGTTCTGAGTTAGAAACCCCGGCCAAATTTTATGCGGCAGAGTATCGTCTAACCGGCAACGTCAGCGGCGAAGGCCCTTTTCGCGGCGCGGTCGCACACCACGGCTGGAAAGCGACCAAGTGCGATGTTCCCAAGTGGACCGGTGATAAATCGTCGGCAATGATCATTGCTCCGATCGAACTTGAGATCAAATCATGACACAGTTCATTATTGGCATCGATCTTGGAACCACCAATAACGTGCTGGCCTATTGCGACGCCCAAAAATCCGACGAAGCCGCGCACGTACAGCTTCTAAAGATCCCGCAATTGGTGGCCGCTAATACCGTTGAAGAAAAGCAATCGCTGCCTTCGTTTTCTTATTTGGCCGCCGAGGCAGAAGCGGCCGGCGGTGCGCTCGATCTTCCATGGGCGACGCAGCGTAGTTTCGCGACCGGCGAGTATGCTCGCGCCAAAGGTGCCGACACGCCCGACCGAACCGTAGGGGCATCTAAAAGTTGGTTGTGCCACAACAACGTCGACCGGCGTGCTCCTATTTTGCCTTGGAACGCCGAAGGAGACGTCGCGAAGATTTCACCCGTCGCGGCGGCACAACAATATCTGGAACACCTTGTTGCGGCATGGCATTCGGCGTTTCCGGATGCTCCCATCAGCGACCAGCATGTCGTGCTGACGGTTCCTGCTTCGTTTGACCCCGTCGCGCGTGAATTGACACGCGAAGCCGCGCTGGCCGCCGGTTTGCCCGCGCATTTTGTCTTGCTGGAGGAACCCCAAGCCGCACTCTACGCGTGGCTGAATCAGCAAGGTGATCAGTGGCGGAAAACTCTAGAGGTCGGCCAATCCGTTTTGGTCTGCGACGTCGGCGGCGGCACGACGGACTTGACCCTGATCGCTGTCAAAGAAAACGATGGCGAGCTTGAACTGCAGCGCGTTGCGGTCGGCGATCATTTGCTGGTCGGAGGCGACAACATGGATCTTTCCGCTGCATATTTTGTATCTGGAAAGTTATCCGAATCCGGCACGACGCTCGACCCTTGGCAGTCGGTTTCGCTGTGGCACAGTTGCCGGGCCGCCAAGGAAACGTTGCTGACCAGCGATGGACCGGAAACGCACGCGATCACGGTGCTCGGACGCGGCAGCAAGCTGATCGGTTCCACAGTTTCGGTCGAGGTCAGCAAACAAGAGGTATCTGATTTGTTACTTGACGGCTTCTTTCCAAAATGCGATTTGACGGATCAGCCTGTCCGCCAACCCGCATCCGGATTTCAAGAAATTGGCTTACCGTATGAATCCGATCCAGGTATCACACGCCACATCGCGGCGTTTGTCGTTGCTCATTGCACCGGCGAGGACAATTCGGTTGCGATGCCAAACTACGTTTTATTCAACGGCGGCGTTTTCAAAGCCGACCAATTGAAACAACGGATGCTCAGCGTGATGTCGGGCTGGTCAGGCGATCAAGAGGTTAAAGAACTTAGTGGCGGCAGCGGTTTGGATTTTTCGGTCGCCAAAGGCGCGTGCTTCTACGGCTTCAATCAACGGTCCGGCGGATTGCGCATTCGCGGTGGCGTTGGCAGTTCCTACTACGTCGGGATCGAAACCGCTGGCTTGGCCATCCCCGGTGCGCCACGTCCGCTCAAGGCGCTGTGCGTTGTGCCCTTTGGTATGGAAGAAGGTACCGAGGCAGCCGTTCCCTCAGGGGAGTTTGCTTTAGTGGTCGGGCAACCGGCGCAGTTTCGCTTTTTCAGTTCCAACACACGCAAGCAAGACCAACCGGGAACTCTGCTCGACCGCTGGACCGAAGAAGAGCTGGCCGAAACAGATCCATTGGTCGCAACGCTGCAGTTGGACGACTCCGAAGAACCCTACGTGCCGGTGAAATTCAAATCGAAAATCACCGAGTTGGGCATATTCGAGCTATGGTGTGAGGCGGGCGCATCGGAAGACGCCAATCGTTGGAAGCTAGAGTTCAACGTCAGAGAAACCTAAGAAACGTAG
>CALDEW010000477.1 GCA_937942355.1 uncultured Pirellulaceae bacterium
GAAACGTCTAGCATCCCGCGTTTCAAGACCGTAGTAAACATATAGATGCATCCACACATCTGAATCAACACCGTCGCCAAAGCGATTCCTGTGACGCCCATCGCGGGCAATCCCGCGCCGCCGTAAACAAACCACGGGTCCAACGCCAAATTCAAAAAGAAACCCGCAATTAGTACGCGACTGAATGTTTTACTGTCGCCGTGCGCCACTAGAATCCCGTTGCACAAACTGCTCATGATCTGAAACGTCGCGCCCATGAAGATGGGGTGGATATAGTTCAACGACGTTTGCAGATACTCGCCATCGGCCCCCATCAACTGAAACAAGGGGCGGGCTGTCAGTAGCCCAATGATTGTCATCGCAATGGAAAGCAAAAACCCCAATGACAGGCTTTGGGCGATATAAGTCCGTTGGCGCTGCCGGTCGTCGCTTCCGATGGCGTTAGCAATCAACGCCGATGTACCGCGCGAGGTGCCGCTGCTGGAAGCGATGATCAGCAAATACACCGGGAAGCTCAATCCCAACGCCGCCAAGGCGGTTGTCGAGATCTGTCCCGCATAGAACGAATCGACGACGTTGTACATCGTCATAAAAAACAGGCCAATACTTGCCGGAACGGCCAGACTACGAACATGGGCCGGAATCGAACCGGTCGTCAACGAGGGCTTGTTCAAGATGCGACCAACTGACTTAGCACAGCTTGATTCTGTGACTGTGATTCAGAGGTCACTGAGAGATGGCAAGTCGTAAATTTTTCCGACGGATCTTCGAAAGCGCTTAACACCACGACCCGCGCGGGCGATTGTGATCGGTGAAAAGATTCGGCTTTAGATATCAGTTGGTCCAAGGAACCCATGAATTTAAAACTGGCCAAATAGATGCCTTCTCCCAATCCTTGCGCCGCAAACATGCGCGATGACATCAGAAACGGCGTAATTCCCGTCAACCGTGGATTCACATCGACCAAAAACTGCTGTCCGGCACCGTCGGTCACCACGTCAATTCCCACAACACCGAAATAACCTTCGGTATGCAGGTATGCGGCTGTTGGTTTAATCATCTTTTCCAGTTCGTCGAAGCGCCGATCTTGTGCTTCGGCCGAGAAACATCCGCCGCTCCATTTCCCGCCTTCGTCAAAGCGCTGTTCGGTGAAGCCGAGCCACACGACCGTTCCATCTTTTTTCAGATAGTACTGCACACCAACATCGGATTGAATGTCTTCGATGATTGAATTGACAACGTAAGTCGCATCGGGCCACTTTTTTTGGATTTCAGCCAACACTTCCGCGGCGTCATCTTCCTCGCGCACGAAAAAATTACTCAGCCCGGCATAACCGTGAGTCAACTTCAAGATGCACGGAGCGACGATCTGATCAAGCACCGCAGCCTGAGGACAGTCAATCTTCTCAATGACTTCTTTGGAATGTAATCGATAATAGCTCTCGGGCTTAATGACCTGAGCTTCGCCACTGATCGACTGGTGTGGAAACAACGTGATTAACTCTGCTTCATCAATAATCCCTGTCCAATTTGGCACGGCACGATCGCCAAGGACGTGCCGCCAATGTTCCAGCAATGCCAGTGGCGGCGGAAGTTCAGAGTAGACCGGGATTTCATCCCCCCACCCCCACATCAAATGATGGGGGCCAAGAACTTTAAGCAACTCTCGTTTTGGCGGAGGCGTTGGGTCGTGAATGATGTACTTCGTCTGATTCTGAAAGCACGTGTCAGCGCTGTTGGAAGAAGGATACTCCGTCAGCAACAGCGCCTCAGGGCAATCCTGCGCGTAAAGTTCAGACAGAAAAACGTCGGGCCCGATACGTTCAATTTTGGTCATACACCAGCAATCATTTCTTTTGCCAAACCGTCAGCTCGGACTGACCATACTGCCATGTCCGCTCCGTTTCGCGAATTGCAAAAGGTATATCGACCGGGTCACCCAGCATTGTAAATTCTGGAGACAACGCCTCTTGGACGCCCTCGATCGTCGTGAAGTTCTCACCTGTGTTGGCCTTAAAGCCGCCTAACCATTTGTTCCGCGGCGTATGTTCTTCATCCCAGTTATAAGGTGAAACCAACACCAACAGGCCGCCAGTCGCAATGCGGTCTTTAATCAGATTGAGGAACTTTTTCGGGTCATACAAACGGTCGATCAAGTTCCCTGCGAAAACGAGATCATAGTCTTTGTACTTTTCAACCAAATTACAGGCATCGCCCTGCAGGAAAGCCACTTTATCTTTTATGGCTTCGTAACCATCGAAGTCTGAAAGGTTGACTTCGCGGAAGTCGTTGATTTCGCCCTGCTGAGTGATCACGTAACGTTGACGACCGCTGTTTTGCAGATTCGTGGGAGCTTCAATCAAACGCACCGAAAGATCCACCGCATCGACGTGATCAAAATGTTTGGCCAACTCGAACGCCGACCGCGCCGTCGCACAACCGATGTCCAGAGCGCGCTCAGTTTTCCGGCCGTTAAGCAGTTTTGCGACTTCATCGACGCAGGCCACTGGGAAGTTGGGCACATCCAACTGAGGCTGACCGTAGTGAAACTCGATATAGCGTGAAACCATCTGGTCGGTCTCATACACATTCGCGACGGTCTCCTTCAGCGGTTCGGCTTCAACATACCTCAAACCTGAATACTGAAAGAAATGCCGACGGAACGCATATCGCGCGTCCTTGATCGCATAGTTGCCTGTTGAAATCCAGCAACCTCCCTTGAACAGATTGTGCTTGCCATCAAAGGTCGGTGTCGAAAAGTCGTCGTATGTGGGGTGAACTTCAAAGCCGCCAAAACCGTCGATGGGAGTTTCGGTCCACTGCCAGACGTTGCCGACAAGATCGAAAAAACCGTTTTCGAATTTGTGCTGGTCGACAGGGCACGGCGACATGCCGTATTCCAAATTGATGTTTCCCGGTGCTTTGTCCCAGTAAGGCTGGTCGGTATCAATCGCATTCCGCATTTGATACCACTCAGCTTCGGTGGGCATCCGGAAGTGCCGTCCGGTTTTATCCGACTTCCAATTGCAGAACGCTTTCGCTTCCAAGCAATTGATTTCCGCCGGCCACGACCATGGCATTTCGATTACTTCCAACATGGTTCTTAATTGGTAGTCGTCGGATCCACTTTCATCGGCCACCCAATACACCGGATGCTTGGCCTTGCTGAACTCAACCCACGCCCAACCTTCATCGGTCCAAAGCGCTTTGTTCTCGTAACCACCGTCCTGCACAAATTCGAGGAACTCCTGATTGGAGACCAGATACTTAGACGCTTTGAAGGGTTTTACTTCTTCGGATGCATATCCGTATTCGTTGTCCCAACCGTAAATCGGATTGGTTTTTGATTTACCCATCTCGACTGTGCCACCGGTGACTTTAATCAACTCGTTCTGCGGCGGATTGGTGCCCAGTGGGCTGATGCTTCCCCAGACGGGATGGGCTTTGACCAACTCAAGAGGCAACTCACGCATCAAAATCGACGATGTTTCCAAGTGGATACGTTCATGCTCGATTCCCATCAGAATGATCCACATCGGACTATTCCAATCAATCGGCATCGTAAATTCGCACTCACGGATAAATTTATCGACGATCGCGCGGGTCTGGTCACGATGCCACTTCACCTTCTCAGGCGACGGCCATTGGTAATTCTTGTCATCCAAATCATCCCACGACATTTCATCGACGCCGATCGCCAGCAACGACTCCATCATCGGGTCGACACGCTGGTTGATCAGGTTGGCCACATTTAATTTGTTTATGAAGAAGACCGAAGTGTGGCCGTAGTAAAAGATTAACGGCTGCCGCAATGTGTTGGCGCGGTGGTAGAAAGACTCATCAGATGCCATGCACTCGAACAAACTCTCGTACAGCGAGAAGGAATCATGGAAGTACTGAAGGATCTCCGCGCGTTTGGCTTCCACTTCTCCTTCATTGAGCAAAGGAGTTTTTGTAATCAGGTTAAAAGCGTTTTGCGAGGAACCTTCGGCAGTTTTTCTGTTCATTGTTTTCATGATTGGGGAGCTTTTCATAGAGTTCAGTTGTACCGAAAAAAAACGAAAATTGATAACGGCCAGAGAAGGCGAAACCGTTAATTCAGAAAAAATGTCAACTCCGCACAGGCCGATGTTAACGTCCAATTGACGTGCTAAAAGCTGAAAACTTACTTCGTTTTTTCATAAATTGCTGCAAATGGAAGGCGTGTGGACTCGTACCGGAAATTTCATGACCGCGCTGATTTTTTCGGTATCTTAACGGGCGACCATTGTGCGACTGGGAGCTAATGCTTATCCCACGCTAGGAAGCAATTCCTAATCAGCTGAGAATCAGCTCAAGCTAACGACGTCGGTAATGTCGATCAAACCCAACGGTCGGTTGCGGCGATCGACGACGGGGAGTTCGCTGATGTTGCGGCTGGCGAGAATTTCGATCGCAACGGAAGTGCGTTCAGAGGAACCTACCGTGATCGGCTTACGCGTCATCACGTCGGCGATGGGGCCATCGAATTGATTGTCTTGCTGACGCTCGAGCAACTTGGCTAAATCGCTGTCAGTAAAAATTCCCGATAGCTCGCCGGATTGATCGGTCAACAAAACGACTCCCGATCTGCGCTGTTCCCCACGGTGGGTAACATAAATCTCTCTCACGGTCTTTGTCTCGCTGGCCACGCGGCATTGGGCCAACGGTCGCATCATGTCAGTGACCAACGAAAGTTTGACGCCGAGAGATCCTCCCGGATGAAACTTCACAAAGTCCGTGGCTTGAAAGGCCCGTAGTTGCGAAACTGATAGCGCCAGCGCGTCGCCAAGGGCCAACATGACGGTCGTGCTGGCCGACGGGGCAAGGCCCAAATGACAGGATTCGTCTACGCGTCCAAAATCCAAAACCAAAGAAGCGTGATTGGCCAACGTTGAATTCAGTTTCGAAGTCAGCGCGATAACGGAAATGCCAAACGACTTGATGCGCGGCAACAGATTTACGATCTCTGCCGTTTCGCCACTGTTGGACAGCGCTAAAACAATATCGCCGGATCGAATGCGGCCAAGATCTCCGTGGATAGCTTCGGCGGGATGTAGGAAATGGCTGGCCGTTCCCAGCGACGCCAGTGACGCTGAGATTTTTTGCCCAATCCAACCAGCCTTGCCCATGCCCGTGACGATCACGCAACCTCGGCAGTCAGCCATCGTTTCCACTGCCGCCGGAAAATCAGCAGGAACACGCTGGGCCACCCTGGCGATGGCCGCCGATTGGTGATCGAGAATCGCTTTGGCTCGGCGGACATGTTCGAACGCCGAGTGCTGGACGGTTTGGCGCGAGGCGGCTTCCATTACGCGGCCCCTTCGAGGTCGAGGCTTCTGAGCCGCTGGTAGTCGGGACACCGTGCCAACAACTGTTGATGCGTGCCAAAATCAATGACTTTTCCGTCGGACATTAAAATGATGTAGTCCGCTAAATCCAAAGTGGAAATGCGATGCGTAATAATCAGTGTCGTGCGGTTCTTGATAAATTTGGACAATGCTTGGTGAATCAAGTTTTCACTTTCGACGTCGATCTGGCTGGTGGCTTCGTCCAAGATCAAGATGTCTGGATTTTTTAGAATCGCACGGGCGAGAGACAAACGCTGGCGTTGGCCGCCGGAAAGCTTGCCTCCGTGTTCGCCGATATTCGCATCGTAACCCAGTTCTAAATCCTGGATAAAGTCATGGGCGTGCGCCTTCTTCGCGGCTTCGATAATTTTCGCGCGATCTGCGGTGGGTTGGCCGTAAGCGATATTTTCGGCGATCGTATCGTTGAACAACATCGTTTGCTGAGTCACATAACCAATGCGCTGACGCAGCTGCTTCAGGCTGGCTTGGCGAACATCGACGCCGCCGATGCGAATGCTTCCTCCGTCGGCTTCGTAGAAACGAGGCACAAGATTGATCAGCGTACTTTTTCCGCAACCATTGTGCCCCATAATTGCCACCGAAGCTCCCGATGGGATCACAGCGGAAACGCCCTTGAGAACCGGTGTGCCCGGATCGTAAGCGAACTTCACGTCATCGAATTCGATCTGCAGTTCTCCGGGCGGAATGACCGTTGGATTTTTAGGACTATGAACTACAGGCGTTTGGTCTATCAACGGGAAGACACGATCGGCCGCTACAACGCCGCCCTGAATTGTGTTGTAAACGTCCGCCATCTTTCGCAGCGGGTCCGCGATGCCGATCAAGAATCCAAAAAACACCATCACACTACCGAAGTCCATCGCTGTCGAGCTCATCAGAATTCCGAATAACCGGGTTTGCTGATTTAAAACCAAATAGCCACCGGCCAGAACGCTGAGGCTGATCATACTGACGCCTAAGAGTTCGTTGTTGATTCGAGAAAACGAATTGAACCAAGCGATCTTCATTCTCTTTTTGTAGACGTCGTTGGCAACGTATTGAAAGCGTTCACGTTCGCCGTCTTCCATCGTGAAAGCTTTGACGACGCGCTGATAGGTGAGGGCTTGATAGAGACGATCAAGAAGTCGTGCGGATTCTTCGATCGCTTTGCGGTTGGCTCGTTTGGTAACCCTAGCCAACGCGATCATCAGGTAAGCGGCGATGGGACAAATCAGACAGGAGAAAATCAACAACCGCCAGTTCACGATGGCCGCGCCAACCAAGCACGCGATCATCTTCATCGGCTCGCGTACCGTTTTTCCAAACAGCACCATTACGGCCTGCCCGATGACGCCAGTTTCGCCACGAATTCGACTGATTAGATCGCCGGTACCTTTAACGTTCATCTCCGATATTTCCATGTCTAAGACATTTCTGAAAACATCGTTTTGTAAGTCCAGCACCGTGCGCTGACCGACTCGCGCGACCAGCACCATATTTCCCATCAAAAAGAGGCCGCGGAGCATAGTGCCGATGATCATGAAGACGATCAGCCACACTAGCGTTTTGAACGCAGATTTCGGTGCGTACTTGGTGATATAGGGTTTGAGTGTTTTGTTCCTATCAAATCGCTTTTGTTCGGTCTTAATATCAGACTGAAGGCGATTGATTCGTCGTTGAGTTTCAACGGGCAGCGCAATCCGATCACCAAGCCCACCGGCAACTTTGAGTTCAGCGATCTCGGCTTCGAGTTCGGCGATTGCGGCGGTTGATTTTTCAGCCCTGTCGTCCACCCATTCGTGCAACGATTTGTCGTGCAGAACAATTTCGACGAACGGGTAGACCGCGCCTAGGTTCGCGCCCCACAGAACCGCCACGCAGAGGCAGCAGAAAAATGATCCGACGAGGGACCAACGATATTTGAGCGTCATCCATAACGCTCGTTGGAGATTTTTCATGGTTGTACTTGGCAAATGCGTCCATGCAATTTTGCGAATTCTGCTTAGACAGCAGAACTTTGGTTCAAGTTTTACCAATCATCCCATTTTGAACCAAGGTCGATTAACCGCACTTTGAAATGGGAGTACATTCAATGTGAAGCGTGGGATCTGTTAGTGCCGTGTTCCAACTTAGATCTAGGTTTGGAGGTAGTGGATGAGGCAACGAGTCCAGCCCCTCCTTTACGCTTTGATTTACCCTATGATTTAGCCATTTAGTGCATCGTTTAATGGAGCCGCAGGATTCGTGGCCTCATCCACTACGCTAAGATAAAGACGCAACGCCCGCCGATTTCCGGCTTGAAATGCTAGCGTTTTCGTCGGTGGCGCTAATGCGAGACCGCTTCGCCGCTGCCTTTAGGGACTCTGACACTTTCAACCAGATCCAGCACTTCTTGCGGCGGCGGCGGTGTTAGGTAAGAAATGGTGATCGTTACCACGAAATTCAGAACCATACCAACGGTTCCAATGCCTTGCGGAGAAATGCCCTGCTCCATTCCGAACCAACCGGCCAAGAGGTAATTTTCGGGAGCCATCAACGGACCGTCGAAAAACATTGGCATCACTTTGTGGGAGGTTGCCATCACGATGTAGGTCAGCGTAAACGCCAATCCAACGATCATTCCGGTAACCGCACCGGCGCGATTGGCGCGCTTGAAAAAGATGCCCAAGAAAATCGCTGGGAAGAAACTGGCGGCAGCCAATCCAAACGCAAACGCAACGACTTCGCCAACGAAACCGGGAGGATAGATTCCAAAATATCCCGCCACGAGAATGCCGAAGATGATAGCGATTCGGCCGATCAACAGTTTTTGAGGCTCGGTTGCATTGGGCGTTACGAAACGCACGAACAAATCATGAGCCAATGAGCTGCTGATTACCAGTAGCAAACCAGCGGCGGTGGACAGCGCCGCCGCTAACCCGCCCGCCGCAACCAGCGCGATCACCCAAGGCGGCAGACCGGCGACCTCAGGCGTAGAGAGGACGATGATGTCTTTGTCGATCTTGGCGACTTCTGATTTCCGAACGGTGTTTCCATCGACGTCTGAACTTTCCATCAACTTCAGGCTTATTGAACCGTCTTGATTCCAGTCGTCGAATTTTAGCAGACCCGTCAGCTGCCATTGGGTTGCCCAGTCCAGCGGTTTCCCTTCGGTGGAGACAAGATTGTAGATAGGAGTTGCGGCGACGCCTTCGTCGGCAAGGCGTAGCTGCTCTCGTTGGGCATCTGCGGCGCTATCAACCACAATCGTTTGGCCGCCATTTTGAATCGTAATGTTTTCGATCCGTGCGTTGTGCATGCTTTGAATCAGATTGTATCGCGCAAACATTCCCAACGCCGGCGCGGTGGTGTACAGCAGCGCGATAAAAATGATGGCCCAAACCGCAGAGTATCGGGCCGCGCGGACGTCTTTGACGGTGTAAAAACGCACGATCACGTGAGGCAGTCCAGCGGTACCGAACATCAAAGCCGCCGTGATACAAAAAACGTTCAGCCGCGTGAAACTGTTGAAGGGCTGGGTGTATTCTTTTTCGCCGAGCTCCACCAAGACATTGTTCAGCTTCTCCGAAATATCGCTGGACGCAAATCCAACTTGGGGAATCGAGCTGTCGGTCAACATGCTTGAAATGGCGACGCTGGGAATCATAAACGCAAGGATCAAAATGAAGTACTGAACGACCTGCGTCCAAGTAATTCCTTTCATGCCTCCCAGCACAGCGAAGAAACCGACGATCAGCATGCCGATAACCACACCGATCTCCAGCGGGACTTCCAGAAACCGGCTGAACACAATGCCAACGCCTTTCATTTGTCCTGCGACATAAGTGATCGAAACAAAAATAGCGCAGATCGCAGCCACGATGCGGGCAGTTTCGCTGTAGTAGCGCGCCGCGATGAAATCAGGAACTGTATAGTGACCGAATTTGCGAAGGTAAGGAGCCAGCAACAACGCCAACAGTACATATCCGCCGGTCCACCCCATCAAATAAACCGCTCCGTCGGAACCGGTGAAACTGATCAGCCCTGCCATTCCAATGAAAGAAGCGGCGCTCATCCAGTCCGCTGCGGTGGCGGCTCCGTTAGCGATCGCAGGTACGCCCTGCCCCGCCACGTAAAAGCCTTTGGAGTCTTTGACACGGCTACGCCAACCGATGTAGAGATAAACGGCAAAAGTGATCGCCACAAAGGACCATGTCCAAGGTCGCGCAGGATCTGCGGCTGACAATAATGAGAAATCAAGGTACTGCATTATTATTCGTCCACGTCGAATTTGCGGTCAAGTCGATCCATCAGCAGTGCATAGGCCAGCACCAACACGATGAAGACAAAAATTGACCCTTGTTGTGCGAACCAGAAACCTAAACCAAGTTTGCCAATGGTGAAGGAGTTAAGGGGTTCGATAAAGAAGATGCTGATGCAGAACGCAACAACAAACCAAATGCTCATCAGCACTGCCACGATCCGTAGATTCGATCGCCAGTACTGTTGCATGTTAGTGGGTGTTTTCACGGCAGGTCTTTGTTAGCGATAATGGGCTTCACTTCGAAGCCAACATCCTACCATGCGCCGTGATGGATCGCAGTAGTTTATTCCTGTTGTAGCGATGAGATTTTCAGGACCGTGGTCACTGAGTGAACGATCCCATCACCTTGTTTAGCGGGTTATCGGATTTCGTTTTTACCAGAATGCTGTCGCCAGCGAGCAAACCGTAGTCAGTCTCCGGACGGACCATCTTCTTACCGGCATCGTAGATCGCCAGCATTTTTAGCGGTTGGTAAGCGCCTTCGACTTTTCGGTACAGTTCGACTTCCATGTTCCGGTACTTTTTGATCGCACCAGAACGCTCGAGCGCAGTTTGGATGGTCATCGGCCCCTCGATGGAGCCTCTGTACATTTTGGATCCGCCGAATGTCTCCATCTTCACTTGGTACTGCCCGCTATCAGTTGGGGCCGCATCCTCAATGGTCCCCGCAGTCGAAGCCAAAGGTAGGGCTGAGCAGCCTGTCGATATCAGCGCCGCAGCGGCGATGCAGAAAAAGGACAGGGCGATTTGAGTTCGAGGGGACGGCAAAACATTGCTGTGATTGGATTGCATCTGATTTCTACCCATTGGTTTTCAAGAACCCCCCCGGTTCAAACGTAGTTTTCGGCCAAAACTCGCCGTAAAGTTGAGCCCAAATTGGTAAATTTTGCCTAATTGTTAAACTTTACCACCCGCCTTTCCAGATTCGCTATCAACTTGTTAGGGTACTAGCGCGATCGGGTTAATGGTTAATAAATCAACAGCCTAATGTGCCCCCAAAAGAAGCTGATAAAAATCGAAGCTGATAAAAATCGAAGCTGATAGAAATCAACCATGGCAAACTGGACTGGCAAAGTAGTGGTGGTCACCGGCGGTTCGGGCGGCTTGGGACGCGCGATCGCGGCTGAGTTCGCCGAGGCCGGAGCGCAGGTGGTTTGCATCGCCCGCGACCAGAAAAAACTGACTCAGGCGGTGAAAGAGTTGAGTCAATCCGGTGCGGCGGTCAGAGGCGTGGTGGCTGATGTTACCGACGATCAAAGCGTGGCAGCGGCGGTTGCTGAGATCAAGAAACAGCATGGTCAAATTGATGTTTGGGTCAACAACGTGGGGCGGTCGTTGAGAATCGGATTGCAGGATGCTGGAGTAGAAGATTTTCAAGCACTGATGGAGATCAATTTTCTTTCGGCCGTACGTTGCTCATTGGCGGCGCTACCGGAGTTGGACCGGACCAGTGGCCATTTAGTGAACATCGGATCTTTGGCTTCTAAAACGGGCTGGCCTTTGGTCGCTCCCTATTCGGCTTCGAAACACGCCTTGGCGGCCTATCATCATCAACTGCGTCTGGAAGGGCCGAGATCCATTCACTACTTGTTTGTCTGCCCGGGGCCAATTCGGCGCAGCGACGCCGGGCAGCGCTATGCCGATCAAGCTGCGAAGTTACCGGAAGAAGCTTCCAAACCCGGCGCTGGCGTTAAGCTCAAAGGAATTCCTCCCCAAGAAATCGCGCAGCGGATTCGTGCCGCTTGCGAGCGCCGTAAAGCCGATCTCGTGATACCTGGCAAGGCGCGGATCGCGTTCGCGCTGGCTCAGTTATCCCCTAGATTGGGTGACTATTTGCTGAAGAAATTCTCCGGCGGAAAAAAATGAGCTTCGCCCGTCGATTGTGTTTCGCCCGTCGATTGAGTTTGGCAAGAGTTTCTGAATGATTCGGTTATCTATTTCCGATCGAGAAATCATGGACGGCTGTCAATTTGAATGCCGTATCTCCGAGCGAACCTTCATAATGCAGCCAAAAGCAAGTTAGGCGGTTGCTTCTGATGTTAACCGATGCCAAAATGAGCAAAATTCCAATCTATATAAGCAACTTTTTGCTACGAACTGAGTTGGAATGCGCTTAGTTCATATCACAAATAAAATATCGCATCGACCACTGTTGAGGTGCGGCGACTTACTTTAAGGAAAAACAAATGGCAGCCTTTGCGGATATCCCCAAAATCAAATTCGAAGGACCCGATTCCGACAATCCACTCGCGTTCCAATATTACAATCCGGAAGAAGTCGTCGAAGGTAAAACGATGAAGGAGCATTTGCGCTTCAGTGTCGTTTATTGGCATACGTTCCGCGCAAACGGCAGCGATCCATTCGGCGCCCCTACCCTGAACCGCCCATGGGAAGACGGTACCGACAGCGTGGATAACGCGATCAATCGCGCCCGCGTGGCGTTTGAGTTCATGGAAAAGCTTGACGCTCCCTTCTACGCATTTCACGACCGCGACGTTGCACCTGAGGGAAATACGCTCGCTCAATCCCACGAGAACCTTGACAAGATCGCCGACGTTTTCGAAGAGGAGCAGAAGCGGACAGGAATCAAATTGCTGTGGGGAACAGCCAACATGTTCTCCAATCCGCGCTTCATGCACGGTGCGGCGACCAGCTGCAACGCTGACGTATTTGCTTTCGCGGCGGCGCAAGTCAAAAAGGCGATGGAAGTTACGCATCGGCTTGGCGGAGAGAACTACGTCTTCTGGGGCGGTCGTGAAGGTTACATGAACCTCTACAACACCGATATGAAACGCGAGATGGATCACTTGGGGCAGTTCCTCAACATGGCGGTTGAGTACGCGGACGAGATTGGTTTCAAAGGCACGTTTTTGATTGAGCCCAAACCGAAAGAGCCGACCAAGCACCAATACGACAGCGACGCCGCGGCGTGTATTAATTTTCTCCGCGCGTATGGTCTGATGGACCGGTTCAAATTGAACATCGAAACCAATCATGCCACGCTTTCGGGGCACACGATGATGCACGAGCTGGACTATGCCGGAGCTCAGGATTGTCTTGGTTCCATCGATGCCAACACAGGCGATCTGTTGCTGGGCTGGGACACCGATCAATTCCCAACCGATATTTATCTGACGACGCAGTGCATGTTGGCGATTCTCAAACATGGCGGCTTGGGGCTTGGCGGCGTCAATTTTGACGCCAAGGTTCGTCGCGAGAGTATTGATCCAATCGACTTGTTCTACGCTCACATTGGCGGCATGGATGCATTTGCTCGCGGGCTGAAGATTGCAGCTGCCATTCGGGCCGATGGCGGCATGCAGGAATTCGTCGACCAGCGTTACTCAAGCTGGGACGCGGGCATCGGCAAAGACATTGAAGCCGGCAAGCACGATTTCAAGTCGCTCAGCGAGTACATGATCAACAAAGGCGAAGTCGACGCCAACGCCAGCGGAAGACAGGAGTTCCTAGAGAACTACGTCAATCGTTTTGTGTGATTAGGATGGCCGTAGTGGACGAGGCAACGAGTCCTGCGGGAAATTAGATCCCGCAGGATTACAGGCAACGTTTAATCCAGATGCCGGATTCGTCGCCTCATCCACTACCATGGAGACGACGATGCGAGACAACCTCAAACGCCTTTCACGTGAACACTATCAAGGCGATGCGATTGTCCATTGGACTCAAACGGTGCGTGACCGAAAACAAGGCTGGCTAACCCCGGCTTTTTTTTACAGGTTTAGGGAGATCCTTACCCACACAATGTTTCGATACGGCATGGTGTGCCCAATGTTTTGCTTGATGCCTGATCATTTTCACATGGTCTGGATGGGGCTTTTTGAGGACAGCGATCAGCTTAACGCGCTCAAACACTTCCGCTCCAATTGCAATCAATCAATCGCTCGGCAAGGTCGGTTGTGAATTGCAAGATCAGGCTCACGATCACGTTTTGCGAGACGATGAGCGCAAAGACGCCGCGTTTCGAGAAGTTTGCTTATACATTGCTCGCAACCCAGAGCGGGAAAATTTAGTCGAGGTCGAGCAGTACGCTTCCTATCCTTTCACGGGTTGTTTGCTGCCGGGGTATCCTGAGCTAAAACCGTTTGCAGTGGATTATTGGGAACGCTTCGACCGAATTGCATCCGCTCTGAGGCGAGACGGATTTCAAAGTTCGTAGTGGACGAGGCCACGAGTCCGGCGGGGAATTAGGTGTTTGAGGACTGTGGCGAATTTGAATGCCGGGAATTTGGTGTTGCTCCGGACTAATGGCGACTTTGAATGCAGATGCCGGACTCGTTGCCTCATCCACTACGGCGACCGTCTCGCAGGCTTGGACGATCTAACCGTCGATTGCACCGAGGCAGCCGGATCCTGCGGCGGCGGTGCAGCCAAAACAATGCCGGCCGGTGACGATGGGACGCGTGTCGAGCGCATCGGCGGCAAAGTCGCGGATGTGCTTGGGTTGATTGTGAGCTGTCGGCAGCTCTAACATCTGATTAAAGTCACAATCAAAAATCCTGCCGTCCCAACCGACGGACAGCATTTTCGTGCACATCACGCCTTTGGCGGCAGCCGGATTGAACGCTTCGACCAACTTCGTCATGTAGGTCTCGTAGTCGCC
>CALDEW010000478.1 GCA_937942355.1 uncultured Pirellulaceae bacterium
CCAACTGCTTCGCGGCTTAGAAACTCATCGTAAGATTTAACGCTAAGACGCAGAGACGCTAAGACGCAGAGATTCTTGATCATGATCTTCCTTTCTTTGCGTCTTCGCGTCTTTGCACCTTTGCGTTCCCTAATTTTTTGGTGATGTTTTCAAAACCTTATTCTCCAAGCGGTTGGTTGTAAATGCAAACCATTGACTTGCATTTGCAGGTGCCGCTACGAATTAGTTTGACACGGCACTCAATCGACAACCATAATGATCAAAAGATCATCCTTGGTTTTGGGGTGGAAGATTGCTGAGTGGTAAAACACGACCACGGGTTCATCACCAGCATAATTAGCAAACGATGACGCCCCAAACCAAGGACATACATGGATTCTTTATTCCGCTCAAAAAAAATGTGGCCATTCTCCTCAGCACCGAAAACATCAAAACGATTGCCCACCGTGTCCATAGGTGATGTTGTAGCGTATTGGGGTGATGACGCTGGATGGGAGTTTACTGATCCAGTTTTATTGGTCGACTGCACGCTCTTTGACAATGACGAGTTTAATGAATCATTGGTAACCAAATTGCCGATGGTACGGCATTGGATTGCTGAACTGAATGGCGAAATAAACAATGCTGTGAATGAATACGCATCAGCATCGAAGCTCCACACAAACTGTCATGAGATGCAAGGGATCGACGTGTCTGAGTTGTCTGCAAGCAACTTGGTAGATATCTGCTATACTGCAACTGATGACCAATGGGCTGACTTTGCTATTAATGTTGTTTTGATTAATGGTAGAATAGATGCCGTTTACGGTGGAGACTAGGCTGCGTGTCGCGGAACAACAATTGGATGGACCTAAGTCGCATTTGTCGTCGATTTTAATGTTTAGTTTATTTGCTGCGACTGGGTCATCGCGGACGTTGCTCGGCTCTTCGTAAAGGGCATCAAGATCTCTACCTTGCACGATTCAACTAAAACAATCAGAACGCCATTGACCGAAGGTGCTCCGCCAAAAAACAATGCCATCCGTCCACTATGCGCATTGCTGTCGATTTCTGGCGTCGCATATCTTCCGTCAATTTTTTGGTTGGTGTTTTTTCCCGGCGGGTTAATATGGCTGGGATGGGTGCTAATCGCATTCGGCAAGAACAAGCTCAACACGAAATGGTTTTGGCAGTTGAGCTTGTTATGGAACGCAGGCTGGTTCGGCTTTTTTGGATACTGGGAGATTTTTCACTTTCCGGACTTAATTGTTCTCGTTCTGCACTGTGCAGTTGCATGCGTGATTTCATTATTTGCGATCAGTCGGATGACCATGAACACCGGATAACAAATGAGTGTTGACTTCGCGAGATCACTTCTTTGATTCTGAATCTCGTGAAGATGTTGCTTAAAGTTGCCGGTTTGAAGCTCGTTTGATCCCGCCGAAGCTCAAACACTTTGTTCAAGAAGCCCGCCGTTGCCCTTTGGATGTCTTTTTTTCGCTCGACCTTCTGATTTTTGACTTTCCGTTTCCCTCGGGCGCAGCGTGGTCAAGTATCTGGCGCGTTACATCAGTGGCGGTCCGATAGCCGATGGAGGTATTATCAAAACGGACTCGAGTGGCGTGACGTTCTGAGCGCGCCCCAAGAAGTCCAATCGTAAGAAACGCGGCATGAACCGACCAGAGCCCTTTAGGCTCAGCGGGGTCGAATTCGTTCGCCGTTGGTGTTTGCACATTCTCCCACGCGGCTTCACACGTTGCCGCAGGTACGGCGGATTCCACAACCACCATCGCGCGGAATACTTAACGCGGTGCCGGAGGCTGATAGGGGTTACGTCTCCAATGGACACAAATCTCGATCGGACCGAAGATCCTTCGGTTGATCATGCTCCGCCTGATTCACCGCCGAGCCCCACATGCCATATGCCACATGCCACAAGTGCGAAGTGGCGACGACATTCGTTTCCCAGCAATCGCGGCCCAGCTGGAAAGACATCTTCTTTACCGCATCGGCCGGTCGCGCCCCGCCATGTTGAACGGCACTTTGAAAGAATTGAGCGGCAGCGCTTGGGGGATTAGAACAGCGTTACTTATAGACTGGGCGTTCGTCACACGCACGTTTGAGGTATCGGCGCGCGCTCCGCACGATCAAGCGGCAAAGCGAATCCTCACCATCGGTTGGATTGATTTAAACGGCACCGTGCGATTGCTGGCAGTGTGACCGATTTTTGACAAGCGTGGTCTGAAGGTTTAGACTAATCTCTTTCCTCGTCGCTTTCACTCAGTGCAATCTGCATACACGAAGACGGCCAGTTCAACGCAAAATCTATCCATCAGCCTACCGCCGCTGGATAGATTCCAATACGTTATCCCGCTTGTCCCCTTAGCTGATTTAACGTGGTTTTAACGAATTTCCCAAGTGGTCGTTTGGGGTTTAGCGATTGTTCTTGACTTTTCAGTAGCTGGCCTCACTATTTGCTCCATGAGGCCGCCAAAATGCTAGAGTTCGATATGAAGAACTCTTCACTCTCACCCATCCAGCGTAGTTTTCCCGACAGGGTCAGGGCAGGAATAGCTTGCTGTATTTGCGCTACAGTATTATTCTTGCTTGAGCCGCTAATTCCAAGGCTGAGCTATGCACTCCTGCTGGCAGGCTGGGGAGAATGGCGACATCTTCCAGGTTTTCTGCTCGTCTCCGGTACTTGGATCTGCCTGTTCGTCACTTACTCTCTTGCGAGACAAAGGCCTGAGCCACTCCGGTGGTGGCAAATTGGTCCTGGAGTTGGGCTGTTCTGTTTCCTTGCTGCCATATACGGATTCTCAATACTGTTATTCTCAGACTGGCCTGCCAACTAAAATGATTCCAGAAAACCGAGGCATAATAATTGAGCGTTTGACTTCGTGGGGGCACTTTTTGGATTCTGAATCTGGCGAAGAGTGACGATGACGCTGCAGGTTTGAAGCTCGTTTGATCCCGCCGAAGCTCAAACACTTTGTTGAAGAGGCCCGCCGTTGCCCTTTGGATGTCTTTTTTGCGCTCGAACTTCTGTTTTTTGACTTTCCGTTTCCCCTGACGCAGCGTGAAGGTTCTTTGCCGCTGGAAGCTTCAAAGATTTTGAGTGCCATCAAGTGATCGTCTCGGACGGACTTCAGCCGGAATCGAGATAGGCAACGCGGTGCTCGGGCAACGGTCGGCGGTAAATGACTCAGCCCTCTGCATCGGTGATCATCGTCACATGCAGATGACCAACCTGGCACTCAGGGCATGGCGTAGGTGCCTTCTGGATCTCGGTCACCACCTCGGCCTGCTTCATCCGCCAACACCAACCCAAGTAAAAGTAAATCAGCATTTGCACGTACTGGAACTTCAATCACCATCGCGCGGACTACTTAACGCGATGCCGGAAGCTGCTGAGATTCAATTTTGAGTCCGATACGAAAGTCAATTTATCGGAGGATCCTTTAGTAGATGATCCTCGGACCGATTCAGCTCCGAGTCCCAGATGTCCCCGGTGTAAAATGGAGACAACATTAGTTTCGCGACAACCACGTCCCCGTTGGAAAGACATCTTCTTTTCGGTGCCGACCGGTCGAGCCCCGCCGTGTTGAATTACTGCTTGGCAGCAAATGAGTGGCAATGCTTGCGGGATCCCAACAGCGTTATTAATAGACAGGACGTTCGTCTGGCGCGCGTTTGAGGTATCGGTGCGCAGCCCGCATGATCAAGCGGCAGGATTAATCCTCATCATTGGCGGGATTGCCCCGACCGATACCCCGTCATTGCTGACCGAGCGACCCGATTTTGACAATCGCGGCCCGAAGGTTTAGACTGTTTGCAACGTTGGTCGCTTCAACTCAATGCAATCTGCATACGCGAAAACCGCCAGTTCAACGCTATGCTGGGATTGTTCGTCCCATCGCTGGTAACGCCACTGGAACTACTCGGAGACACAAACAATGACACGTGATCCTGTAATTGAAGCTGTACGTGCCGCCCGTCATCAGATTTCCGAGTCTGTCGGCCACGACCCGCATCGCTTGGTCGAATACTATCGCCAGAAACAGGCTGATCACACAGCCCGTTTGACAGACAGAACCAATCAGACAACTGTCTCAAAGGCAGAGGGCGCCAGATAACAATACTTTGCACACGGAGCCGCGGGCCGCGCGGCTTTTTCTGCTTGCATGTCTTTCACCGCGGCCCGGTGAACGTTGCCGTTATCCGGCTTAGATCAAATATGGCATCACGTAAAAAAGAACGACA
>CALDEW010000479.1 GCA_937942355.1 uncultured Pirellulaceae bacterium
CACCATTTCCACCGCTGATCTAAAGGCGCTGTGCGAAGCGATCAAGAGGTTTGTACAAAAGTAAGGCCGGTTCCCACCGGCCACATTGGTCAATAAAAACTTCAGCCACTATTGAATTGCGGCATCGTCTTCTTCGCTCGCGCCGCCATCTAGATCGTCACCGTAGACATCGTCCGCATCAGCGCTATCTGATGCTTCGGCCATGTCCAGACGATCCTGCTTGTCGACGGATACGACTTTGCCTTGGTAACTGAGCATCTCTTCGATGCGGGCGAGTTTACTTTTGAAGAACGGGAACCAAGGCGTACGATACAGACCAATGACGCGGTTCATTTTAAAGATTGGTTTGTTCATCCGTGTCTTGAGCGTCAATGATCCAACGCCGCAGAGGAACAACTCCAGATAATCCAATGGCTCGTTCTCAGTTTTGAGACCAATCAATTCAAAGCGTTCGCCTTTGCCGCCCATGCGGTTTACAGTCAGCCCCGATTCGTCGATCTGGACCTTGAGGTGAGTGCGGCTCCAGATAAAGTTACCCAGCCAAATAATGCCAAATACGATCGCCATCATCAACCAAGCTCCCGTGTTCACCTCGGGAGCCAAACGACCAAGCATTTTTCCAGTCCAAGTAAAAGGATGAATTAGCCCCGATAGTTCAAGCACCACCGGAATTCCGATGAACGTACCCAATAGGCCAAACAGCATCCAAAACTTTGATTTGGGTAGATTAAACCGAAACGCGACGTACCACACGATCATGATCGACATCCCGATCCAAAACATCATGTGCTTGTCCAGCCAATCGCCTTCGCCATCTAAAGAAGTGCCAAAATAGGACAACAACGCCATGATGGCAAACAGCAACGCCGGATAGCCCGCCAAAATCCCTGGCAGGTGGTCGTACAGCGTAATTGGCTTAAGACGCTCGACAGATTGGCTCATTTTGATACTCATCCCAGTAAAAATTTGTAAGGTACAACCGGTGTTCGCTGCCGGTGGACACTTATTGTAGAAAATTTCGTGGGCTTTTGGCAATCGAAATCAAAAAACCATTTTTATGCACTTCGCGTATCATTTTATTTTTCTTGTTTTCGTTTTGTCAGCTTCCAAGCCGGCAGCCAATGTTGCCCGCCGCGCGTCGCTTTAAAATCGCTGATTAGTCGCCGTTCCATGTCCATCAGATGTCCGGCACCGTAGAAAATACCAATTTTCGTTTCGCCCGCAGCAATCTCACGCCTGAGCACATCCATGCATTTCGCATTGCGGTGGTCGATAATCGTCGAACCGTTTTCACCTTCGAAGATGATCATCCCTGATTCCATATTGTGAATCTGTTCCGCCAAAGAGCGTCGAATGCGCAGAACTTTATTTTTAGAGAACATCGCCATTGCAATCGAGAGCGTGGGATCTTTCCCGCCCCCTTGCTGCATCGCCATCGCTTGTCCGATGGCTTTTAGCACGTAGCCACTGATGCTTTCGCCATTGGCCTCCATACTCTCAGAAAACTCTTCGGGGCTCATGTCGGCATGAACAAAGTTGTCCTTGGTATAGTCGATGTGGTTCAGCTGGAATTCCAACTCGGTCAGCGACTGCATCCCTTTTTGAATAGCGGCCACCGGATTGGTGATACCTTGGGCATCCTCTTTGCTCCGTCCACCTTTGGGGATCACGGTGCCTTCGGGAGCAACCAACTCGAACAACATGGAATCGTATTTTTCAAATTCCTTATTCAGCTGTTGATAGTATTCCTTTTCGCCAATGTGAACGGCTCCAATTAGATCAACGTGAACAGTTTTCCCATCGTCGTTTGTCAATTCATACCGCGTGATCGAAGTATCGAGCGACACGGGACGTCCTTTTCGATCCTTGCGAATTCGCATGAAGTGTTCCGGGCCGCTGCGGGTTTCACTTTTTTGCTGCGTCTGGGCGTCAGATGGCGGTTCTTCTCCGTCGGCATTTTGAGCCACTGCGGTCGAAGCGAGCGATAGGTGCAGCACGACGGCGGACATAAGTGCGAACGCTAAACTGCAACGAAGTTGGGAGCTAAGAACGCGAATGGGACTTAAACAGAAAAATTCGAAATGGCTCATGGTTTATCGTGTTATGTAAAAAGGGTGTTTGTTCGGAATCACGACACAGATTCTAGCGTTAGCAGAAAGCCAGTCTCCCTTGTTGGGGAGTTTCTGGATGGTGTAGCTTAGCTTTTTATTACCCTTAATGCAGCCAAGAAGTTTCGTTGAGAGCGCAAGGGTAGCATGTACGTGCCAATATCGACCGACGACCGACCAAAAAATGCTGCGTTTTGCGTTGCGTTTTAGACCGCGTCCTCGACCGGGCGGTACTATGGTCGTTCTGCAATCGCGATTTTGCGCTGTCACGTTTTTCGTTTTTTTATAACTCTTCTCCCGTCATGAACTTGGTTTTACCACCGCTGAATAAGTACACCGATCCAGGACGACTCTCCAGAGGCTTGACGAACGTTTGCCCAAACATCCGTTTTGCACTGCATTTGAAGTTTGCTTTGGCGACATCATAGGTTTTACATTTTGGTTTCACTGCCCTGTGAACCACGATCTTGTTCTTGACGACCGCGAATTCGTTAAGGTGATTAAGCATCCAACCATGTTTGGATTCTTTGGTGCCATCGCGTACCTGCGAGCGGGCCGTGATCCGAAGCAGATCCTCCGCGTCTCCTGTTTTCCAAAGATAACCCACCGAAGGTAGCGGCGCTCCTTTGCCTGACTCTAATTTGCGTTTGATAGGAATGACGGTGGCGGTCAGGCCAAGCTTTTTCCTTAACAACCACGCACCTGCGGAACTTGACACGTATCGCCGAAAAGTGAAAGTCCCCGCAATGGTTGGCTGTTTTGCCGATCGCACATAGGTGCGCAAGGAAATGGCGTTGAAACCTGGAAAGATTGGCAACCCGAACATTTTCACGCCGCGAATGTGAGTCGCCATGAAAGTCACATAGAAAGCAGATCGAAACGGCAGAAGCTCTAGTCCTGCTGGCAACTGTGCTGCGAGGGCACGTGAGGAGATTTTAAAATTGATCATCACGCGGTGATTGAACTGCGCCATGAGCACCGCTTTTTGCTTCGCACTCGCATGGGCATGAGCCGCCTGGTTTTGCCTTCCGGTGGCATCGGCGTCTTTAGCGGGTGAAAGAGTTTTGCTTAACTGGCGCGGGGAGGCGGTACGATTGGAAGTGGTATTCGCGCTCATTGGAATCTCCAGGTTAAATTGTTTCGAGTTTTAGCTTTCTTCTGAGTTCTGTCTCTCTTTTGTGCGGGAATAGCGATGGGGTATAACAAACAGAAAATTGAGATTCCAATGATGTTACAAAGGGCTCTCGGGAGAAATTAGTTAAACGAAGCGGACGTCAACTTTGGAGAATCACTTCTTCGGATTTGATTCCCATTTTGCGATCGCTGCGCTGGCGGATTCTCGGTCAGCGAAGCCATAAACGGCGGACTCGCTTAATAGCATTGTACCCGCTGTCGGGAGAAGACCGAAATCTTTTAGTGACCGATCTTCAAGCTTCAGAATCAATTGAAACGCAATATCCCCTAACGTAATCTTCAAAGACTTCCCGCCTGATGACTCTGGATAGGCAACAACCACTTCGCTGCCTCTAACAAACGGCCTGAGCATCTTAATGGCATCTGGACCGCCTGCCTTCGCAATCGCCTCAGCAGCCTGAAGGCGGACTTTTGAACGTTCGTTTTTTAGATCTTTGAGGAGATCTTCTTTTAGTTGAGTCAATTCGAATTGAAAAATCGTTTCTATCTGGTTTCCGGTCAGCCCTTTTTCGTTCTGCCGGGCCTTGATCCAGCCTGTGATTAAGCCTCGAATCTCTGCGCTATAGATGCTCTCGTTGACAGTTTTCACTAACGTTTTGGGCAGGTTGGCTTCGAAGGCAGAAAGCGACAGCTGTTGGATCACGACGGGTTGTTCAGCAGTCGGCACCATTGGGCTGCCGGTAAGAACCTCCGCTTTGTTTTCGGAAGGGGCGTTGTTGAGCTTTGTCAATCGTTTAAACAACTCATCAGCGACTTCGACTGCGGAAGTCGGGAGCGTCGTGTACTGCAGTTGTTCGGGGGCGAGGTATCCCAAGTAGCTCACGTCTCCAGCTGAACTATGCGCTGATTTCTTGTCCTGCTGATTCTGGACGATGTCCATAAACAGCTGCTTAGTCCGATCGGTGCGGCCGACAAGTTTTGCAAACGCATCCCACTGGAGAAATCCAAAACTCTCCGAAGAATCCAACGGAGCCTCCAGAAAAGATTTCCTTCTCTGCTGAAAATCTTGTTCCAGCAAAATCACCAACAACCGTTGGGCACGAATACTGATTTCGATATCAGGAGAATTGACGGCCTGTTTGATCGGCTCAATCGCGGCGCTTCCAAATTGAAGGATCGCTTCTTCAGATTTCAGACGAGACAAATAACCATCGGCACCCAAACCGGCAACCCACTGCTGAACCGGTTGCTGGGCGATGTCTGGTTGCTGGGCGACGTCTTGTCCCATCACCAAAGTAGCTCCCCAGCACAACGTAAAACAGACGCCGGCCAGCAGGCTCTTGCCTGAACATTGGGTCGCCCATAGTGTTGTTAAACGAAGCATGTGTTTATGATCAAATTTAGAAAAGCGACTGTTAAAAAAGGTCTCTTGCTGAAGGTCTCTGATTGTCAAGCGTATCAATATGATACCCAGTTCCGAAGTTTTATAAGACCAAAGCAAAAACAAAAGAGCCGTTAATTACTCAAAATAGCTGAATTGAAGATCCCTATGAAAGCTTGGACATTGCTGTTTGACATCGACGGCACCATTATGACTTCTGCCCACGCTGGTACCAGCGCAATGGCAGTAACTGCAAAGGAGCTGTTTGGCGTTGAAGAAATTGCCCCCTTGAATGTCCATGGGCGATGCGACCGAGGCATTTTGGCGGAACTGTTTCAGGGCTTGGGCGTTTCGTACGAGCAACATCATGAAGAGTTTTCTCGTCGCTACTATCAAAATCTACCGGCCTCTCTAATCGAGAATCAAGGGCGGCTGCTTCCAGGGGTCAGGTCTTTGTTGGAAACATTGCACAACGAGGACAACATTGCTTTAGGTATCCTAACCGGCAATTTGCGACAGGCCGCTGAGATCAAACTTCAACACCTGGGAGTTGACCAGTTTTTCTCGTTCGGCGGCTACGGGGACCAATTCGCTGACCGCAACGATGTGGCTCAACAAGCTGTCGACTCCGCAAAAAATAGGGTTGGAGATAAATTTTCAAGTGACCGTGTTTGGGTTATTGGAGATACGACAAATGACATTCGCTGCGCACGCTCAATCGGAGCCAAGGTCCTCGCCGTAGAGACTGGAGGCGGCTCACCTGAAGAGCTAAGCAGCGCCAAGCCAGATCTATTGCTCCCTGATCTCACAACCTGCGAACTGTGGCTTAGCTCACTTAAAGAGGTTTGAGATCTGCCCTTAAGAAAGTTATTTTGCCCTAAAAAATCATAGAAGAGAGGGCCTGAACACACGCCCTATTCGCCCCATCTGCCCCATCCGACCGATCTTGCGAGATTCTTAACGCGATACCTCCCGCCACTAGCGATAGTCCAATGCGGTGATGAGGACAGCTCCTAAGATTCTCTTCTGCAAACACTCGTTTTAATCCCCCAAACGGGGGCGTGAATTTCAACTCCCTAAACGGGCCATATCAAGTAATTAAAGTCGTCATCATCCACATGAGCGACTTGAAAACCGCATTTATTCTGAATAAACTAGGCCCACGAATTGACTTCTCCCGAAATCTAATTTTCCTAGATTCAAGAAGGATTTTCGTTTGTGAGAGGCCACACTCACACCAATCCCTCCTAAACATCCTCTTCAACCCAACTTGGGTTCTCCAAATCTCTGAATTGCTTCCGCGTCCACGTCGGAGTTTCGCTCGATGAACAACAACGCCGCACAACTTACGTTAACTCAGATCATTAGCGCGATCTTGCGCCACAAGATGAAAGTCCTGATGGTTTTCATGATGGTGATGGTGTTGATCGTCGCCATGTTTGTCATTTGGCCCCGGCAATATGGTTCCGAGGGACGGATCTACGTTCAGCGGGGCGGAAATACGACTGGCATTTCGCCGATCGCCGCCAACAGTGGAGTCACCGTTCAGGATTCTCACGAAACCGAAATTCGATCAGTCGTCCAAATCATCAAAACACGTGCAACAGTCGAAGCGGTTGTGGACGAAGTGGGTGTTGAACCAATTCTGGAATCCCGTTTTGACAATTTGATTCCCGCGCTTTCAATTCCTGCCTTCCTCAAGGGCGGAGGCGGAAAATCTCTTGATGGTATTACGCCTGAAGAATTTAAACGGCTGAAGCGCCGCGAAGCAGCGATTGAAAAGTTGTTCAAAAATATGATCGTTTACTCCGAGAAACAGACTTCCGTGATCTCGGTCTACGTCAAAGCCAGCTCTCCCCAACTTGCTCAACAACTTGTGCAACGGATCTTCGACGAAACCCAGCGCATCTACAACAATTCTCACACCACCAAAGGTTTAACGGTTCTCTTTGAGAAGCAGCTTGGATTGGCAGAGGATCGCTATCAGGATGCTCTGAAGAAACGGGAGTCCTTCCGCAACGAGCATGGATTCCTCTCGATCGGAGAAGCCCGGTCTACTCTGGAGAAGATCGTATCTGAACTCAAACAAAACATGATCACCGCAGAGGTTGAACTCGAAGCGGCCAGTATGAAGGTTACCCAGCTTCGATCGACTTTGGCTTCAACGCGCAGGCAAATTCCTTTGGCAAAATCTGGAGTTGAGCGGAAATCATTTGAAGACGCTCAATCGGAACTCTTCCGCGCTGAAGACGAATTAGCACAGGCAATCACACAGCTTTCGTTAGACCATCCAAGGGTCAAGCAGTCCCAAAGACGACTCGAAGTGATGCGAATGAGGGCAAAAAACCTCGAGGATGACCGCGTTGAGTCATTAATGCAAGCCAACCCGGTTCACGAAACCCTGAATGTCGAGTTGGCAAAAGCGCTTGCCGATCAAGCCAGCTCAAAGGCTCGGCTGATTGCATTGCAGGATTCTTACGCTGTGCAGAGCAAGCGAATCAGCGAAATGAATGCCAGCGAAGTCGCTGCGATGAAGCTTTCGGATCACGTCAACACCGCTCATTTGGAGTGGGGAGTCTACAGAGACAAAGGCATCGAAGCGAAAGCAAAGAAAGAGCTGGACGACAGCAAAATTTCTTCGATCGTTATCGTTCAAGACCCTTCCATTGTGGTCAAACCTATCAGCCCCAAGGCAAGTGTTTTCTTGCCATTAGGAGCGTTGATAGGTGTATTGACAGGGCTGGGGGTAGCACTGTTTTTCGAACGCAATCACTTGAGCGCCTCATTGAATGAAGGCGAAGTCGAACAGATTCTTGAGATGCCCGTATTGGTTACGCTTCCGCGAGTCTATTCCAGCAGGAACATGGTGAACTAATGATTGAAAACATCGCAAACCGTGACCAAAAAGATCGTCAACGCGCAAAACGTATGGGAGTTGCACCCAGCGCCAGCCTACGACGTCACTTTATGTCGCTGGCTCGCCAGGTTCGCCGTTGGTCAGCATTTAAAACGGAAATCGTTGGTCGCCCGATTACGATCGGTGTCACATCGCTAAATTCCGGTGCCGGTAAAAGTACGGTCAGCTACAACTTGAGCGCCGCAATCTGTTCCATCGGACGCACGGCAACTTTGTTGGTCGAGTCTGATTTTGGCAGTCACTACATTACACGCCGATTGGGACAAGCTCGTTCCGCAGGCCTCAGCGAGATGCTGATTGGCGTTGCGGAAGTCGACGACGTAGTTCACGAAACCCCCATCACCGACCTGCACGTGCTCGGTTCAGGACGCAAAACAGACCAAGAAGCGCTTGAACTGCCTTTCGATCTACTTCCAGAGCTCACTTCCACCCAGTTCACGGACTACGGTTACCTAATTTTTGATTTACCAATGGCAACCCCATTAACGGCCTGCGACGCGATTACACCATTTTTAGATGGGGTGATTTTAACCGTTGAAGCCAACCAGATTGATCATCGACTTATCAACCGCTTCCGCAAAAATGCCGAGAGCTTTGGCGTCGAAATTATTGGTTTAGTGATTAACAAATCTTAGCCTCCATCCTTCCCTCCCACTTCCACTACTCTCACTTCCACCACTCCAATTTGCAACTGAGTTTACAACGGATTTCTAAATGATCATCAAGACAAGACGCAAAAACGAATCCATCCTCAAACGATTGTTTAAGCGTGTCACTCCCCATGGCAATTCGAAGCCGACGGCCCATGTTCTGCCTCAGGAAATGTTCGAGGCGGAATTAGTGAAAGAAGCTTTTCGCTCTAATCGACGCAGGACTGATCGGGAATTCGCGCTGGTCACATTCAACTTTTCTGACCAGCAAGCAACAGACCGCAAATTGGCATCTCTCATAACAGGTTTCCGTTCACGATTAAGAATTTCAGATGTCGTTGGTTGGTTTGATTTGCAATTGGCAGTCTTGCTTCCAGAGACAAAGAAAGCGGGAGCTTTGCTGGTCGCCAATCAACTTTCGCAAATATCCAAAGAACATGGAATTCAAGTCGATTCTCATGTCGCGATTTATCCTTGGGACGATCAATTGGTCGCTGTCACCGAAGAATTGAAGATCGAAGCTGCCTGCGTGGGATATGAATCCCAGGACGATCAGGATGATGACAACGATCATCACGATGGAGGAAACTTCCAACGCACCGACCAACACCACCATCGCTTCGAACCCGCCGGGGATTTCAAAAATGGGGAATTTGACAATGGTAATTCCGCCATGTCAGTTGCCGTTGAAGTGAAGCAACTGAAATCTATCAAGCCGGCAAAACGGTCCTCAGAAATTTCCGTGAGCAAAGCAGTTAAGGGCACTGGTCACACGATTCAAATTCTCAACGACACAACACCACGATGGAAAAGAGCCGTTGACATCTTTGGTTCAGGCGTGGGTCTGTTGCTGCTGACGCCCGTCTTTGCGACTGCCGCCCTTGCGATCAAGTGCACCTCAAGCGGCCCGATTTTCTTCGTTCAAAGACGTGAAGGCAAAGATGGAAAAGAGTTTGGAATTCTTAAATTTCGAACGATGTGCGTCAATGCCGAAGCCAAACAAGACGCCCTCCGGACGCAAAGCGAACAGGATGGGCCGGCTTTCAAACTCACAAACGACCCGCGCGTCACGTTTGTGGGCAAGTACCTTCGCAAGTCGTGCATCGACGAATTGCCTCAGCTGTACAACGTCCTCGTGGGCGAAATGTCTCTTGTTGGACCGCGGCCTTTGCCCGTTGGCGAGTCCAAGCAATGCACGCCTTGGCAGCGTCAGCGATTATCTGTGCTGCCCGGGTTGACTTGTATCTGGCAAGCCCACGGTGGACGCGACATCAAGTTCAACGAATGGATGAGAATGGACATGGAATACATTCGCAAACGAAGTCTCTTTTATGATCTTCGACTGATTTTCGAAACCGCCTTCATCGCGCTTCTTCATCGTGGTTCGGTTTAAGCCCATCAACAAAGATTTACCAATTTTTTAATATGATTTTATGCCGACCGTAGAATCCCTTGTGTCGCAAGCCTTTACGATCGGTTCAATGTTCGCAGTCTTTCCTTCGGCTTTTCCGTGAGATCCATTAACATCACAACTGAGTCGCTTGAGCTAACGGGAGGGCACTATGTCGTCAGCTAGCTTTCCCGATCGAGGGTTGCGAATCCAAAACATTCCAGGGAAGCGGCCCCTTGATGTTCTGAACATCCCAATTGCGACCATCTTTGGGCTCGGTTTGATCTTCTTTGTCACGTGGGTCAATTTAGCAAACCTTTCCGCTGAAAAAATCACGGTCGGCCTCGACGCGCAAGTGCTGGTCAAGCTGATGGGAATTGCAGCGGCCGGTCTTTATGGAGCTTGGGGCTTCTGCACCGACCGGCGTGTTCGTGACATTTTGCAGTCCTTTCCAGTTTTCTGGTTGGTGATAATCATCGCCCTGTACTTTGTGGCAGCGCTATTTTCGATCACAAAAGTCATTTCTTTCGTTTCGGCTGTTTCGATGGTCGCGATCCTCTTGATGACGGTTACCGCATTAGTACAAATCGGCATCATGCCGGTGCTCAACGCGATCTTTGCGGGAATGGCTTTTTTCAACATCTTCTCTTGGATCGTGTACTTCGTTTGGCCAGAAATTGGCGTCTTGGAAGAACCACTTCCTGAGGGAAAATTCGCCTACCGCATGAGTGGTCTCGCCCATGCAAACACCCTGGGTCAGTACACAGGGTTGACGGTTGTCCTCGGTACAATCATGTACTTCACTTATCAGAAACGTTCGCCACTTCGCATTGGTTTAATTTTCATCGCACTTGCAGCGTTGGTAAATTCACTTTCACGAACGTCATTAGTTGCAACCGTCTTCGCGCTGGCAATCGCCTATCGCCAAGTATTTCTAAAACGTGAATATTTCACAGGGTACATTTTGGCGATCCTGGTTGGAGCCATTGCGATCATGGCGATCAGCACGCAGGTGGATATTGGAGCCAAGATCAAAGAGAAAATGACGCTCGTTTCGAAATCTGGCGACGCCGACGAACTCACCACCGCAACGGGCCGCGCCGAAATCTGGGCCTACACGGTAAAGTTGATCAAAAAACGCCCCTTGATTGGATACGGCGCAGCCACCTCCAAGTACTACCTTGCTGATTACTCTCAGTACACGCACAACATGGTGTTAAATGTGGCCTTCTCCACCGGAATCATCGGTGGCTTCGCAATGCTGATGATGATCCTGGGGCGCATTCGCGCTATGATGACCGTTTCGCATCCTTTGGCGGATGGGATTCTGGTATTCATTATCATCAATGGCTTATTTGAGAATGTGGTGTTCTCTATTCTCTGCGGCATGCCGACCATCGTCTGGATCATGTCTCTTTCATGGCCACTGTTGAGAGACGATCAAGTCGTAGACCCTCATACTGGTGAACTGAAATCTTCCATTCCCGAGACCGATGGAAAGTTGAGGTTTTCTCAATGAGCAAACCACTCCAAAAGGGTGACGTTAAAACTCTTCCGGTCGCGCCGGCCACCGAACAGTCGGCAAACCGCGTCTCTGGCGAAAGCTGTGAACTTTCTGACAAACGCCATGACGAGGCCGAAATCATCGACGTCGATGTCGTTTTGTTGACTAACTATCTCAGGCGACATCACATGGTTGCGTTTCAGGAAATTCAGAAACGAGTCCGTAAGTTAACGGTTTTGCTTTCTGTGCCCATGGAACCTGATCGGGACTGGGAAGCCGATTGGGGCGGATTGGATGTGGTGGTTCAGAAGAATCGCATGTTTACTGCGAAATGGAAACACCCCATGGGATTCAGCGAACAAAACTACATTCACATCCCCACCGACACCACATCACAGCTCAAGCGCCTTAACCCCGATGTCATCTTGTCTTACGAGATGGGCATGAGAACGTTGCTGTGCAGTGCCTACCGCTTATTCCGCTCGCAATGCCGCCTGATCATGGTAGGCAACATGTCAGAACATGTTGAATCCGAACGGGGACTGGGGCGCCGCCTGTTTCGAAACATCATCAAACGTGGATGTGACTTTTTCACATACAACGGGCCCAGCTGTCGCAGGTATTTAAAGTCACTCATGATCAGCGACGAAAAGCTGCATCATTTCCCGTATTGTATCGACGAAGATGCCGTTTATCGCGGGCCGCGTGAAACGCCACATCCAACAAAGCGCAAAATGATCTACTGCGGATCTTTAAGTTCTCGAAAAGGGATCCTTGAATTCGCAAACGCCGCACGCCAGTGGTGTGCCGCCAACCCCGCACAAACGATCGAGTTAAACCTTGCCGGAACCGGAGATCTACAACAGAAAATCAGCGATCTCAGCAGCGAAAACTTCGTGGTCAATTTTCTTGGCAACTGCGATTTAGCCGGTTTAAGAGCGGCCTACCAAAACGCAGACCTATGCGTCTTCCCATCACTGGCCGACGAATGGGGATTGGTGCCGATCGAAGCGATGGCTTCCGGTCTTCCCGTGCTTGGAAGTTTCTACGCTCAATCGGTGGAAGCTTATGTCATCGAAGGCGAAACAGGCTGGGTGTTTCGCCCTGATGAGAGATCAATGATTCAAGCCGCGATTGATCGTGCCATGAAAGTGCAGCCCGACGAACTTTTGCAAATGGGCGGCGCAGCCAAGGCTGCCGTTTCCGGGATTTCCCCCACCACCTCAGCAGACAACATTTGCCAATTGATTAAGAGAATCGTCTCCAACTAATCACACTTAGAATTACTACAACATTTGAAAAACTTGTATTCCAAACCTACTATGTCTTCAAACAACACGTACACACCGGTCGCAAGCACCTCACTTGACCTAGACAACAAATGGGCCTACCTAAAAACGGCGGGCGATCCCAAATGGGAATCATTCCCGTCTTACCTCGATACTTGCGTGCCACGGCTTTTAGATTTCTTCGACAAATTCAACATCAAGTCGACTGTTTTTGTTGTGGGCCAAGACGCTGCGTTGGATAAAAACCATGACGCTATTCGCTCGATCGCTGAAGCCGGCCATGAAATTGCCAACCACTCATTTCACCACGAACCTTGGCTGCACTTGTACACGACCGAACAGCTGGAAAAAGAATTTAAGGAAACCGAAAATTCGATAGAAAACGTCACAGGCCAGAAACCAACCGGATTTCGCGGCCCCGGATTCAGTTTATCCGATGAAGTTTTGCGAACGCTGATGCGACGCGGCTACGTCTATGATTGTTCAACTTTCCCTACCTATCTTGGCCCTGTGGCGCGTCTGTACTACTTCTTCAAATCGAGCCTATCTCAACAAGAGAAAGAAGACCGAAAAGAGCTCTTTGGTAGAGCGCGAGATGGTTTTCAAACCAATGAACCCTATCAATGGACATGGCGAGGCCGCCGCTTGATCGAAGTGCCCGTGACGACCATGCCGTTTTTTAAATCTCCGATTCACGGCAGCTACATCCTGTATCTTGGTAAATTTTCGACGACGCTGGCGAAGATGTACTTCTGGACTGCGCTAAAGCTTTGCAAATTAATGCAAGTAGAACCCTCGTTGCTATTGCACCCCTTAGATTTCATGGGGCAGGAAGACGATGACGACCTGGCGTTCTTCCCCGGCATGGACCAACCGGCTCAAAGGAAGATTGATCTGCTTTCTGATTGTATGGAGATGCTCTTGGACAACTTCGAAGTTGTGAATATGAAGGAACACGTTCGCAGGGCCGACGAATACCTGTTGCCAGTTCGATCGATTAATAAAGCTCCCGATGGATTGAACGAAGGTTCCTTACAAACTCGATAGATTTCCGACTCCGCCCTGCCGTCGGTGGCTGGTAGGGAGGCCATTCTCGATTTAGAATAGTTCTATTACTATTCTTGACCCGTGAGAACTATTGTGAGCTCGGAACCTCTTCTCAATCGCGACCAACAGTCGCCTCTGCAATGGTCAAATGTCTTGGGAGTGGCGTTGTTTGCCGTCGTTTGTGCACTGGCTGTCTATGGCACCTACTCGCAAAAAAACGTACCCGGTAGCAACGAGCCCCTAACCAAGTCAAGCCAACCGGGGCTCAAGAGCTTTCACAACCAAATCTATTTTCCTGTCCGCGCTCTGGTCACCGGCGAAAACCCGTACTCGCGAGAGTACATTCAATTCCATCCCGACAGCGCGTTGGGAAAACAGATTGCAATGGATCCGGTTCCCCCATCGACGCTGTTGATCCTGTCGCCACTGGCGTTTCTGCAACTTCATGCGGCCGAGATCGCCTACATCCTGGTCTGCGTACTGCTATCAATTTTCTGCGCTAACCTGTTGCTAAGTGCAGCGACCGACCGGCCGCCAAGCATCGGTGGCGTGATGTTGACCGCCGCGCTGATGATGGCGTGTCTTCCGGGCGTGGAGGCATTTGTTTCTTATCCGACCATCATGCTGACATTGTTTGGCGTCTTGTTGGCGATTGAACATAGCGGTGAACAGGATTTATTAAGCGGGATCGGAATACTGTTAGCGTTTTGCCAGCCCGTAATTGGCGTCGCGATTCTGATCCTGATCACCTTCCGGCGGCACTTTGGAGCGATTGCATTTGGTATTCTTCTGCTTCTGATACTGAACGTGGTCGCAATCGCTTGGATCGGCAACAATACAGAAGGTGGCGTTGCGCAAGCGATCGAAGATGCGCAAGGATTGTATTCCAGCGTCTACAAACCGGTGGTCGCGGAGAACCTTCAAGCGAGCACCGATCGCTTGGATGCTCATTCTGTCGTTGCCAGACTTGCCTCATCTGATTCCCAGATCGCTCAGCAACCCAACCTTCACTGCTACATCGCAACAGGGCTTTTGGTGCTGGCTGTGATCGCGCTGTTAGCCGAACGAGATCCCACACAAATGCAGGGCTTGGTCAGCCGTTCGGGCATGTTGATCGCAGCGGTTACCATTTTGTTTTTCTATCAAAAGACGCCGTCGTTGTACTTGCTTTGGATTCCAACCATCGGTTTGTTAGTCGATGGATGGCGCGCTGAGCGCGCCTTTGGGCTGCCGATGCGATTTATCTTGGGGCTGTTGGTGGTACTGCCTTTGTTCAACTACTTCGTCACGCCCTTTGCGATGGATCGACTTGGCATCACAGCGGGCGGAACTTCTGCCGGCGGTGTCGCCACTGAAGGCTCCGCTCCCTTCTCGTTGCGATCGTTATTTGAGAATTGGCAATTCTCAAACCCGGACTTGGCCCAGTGGCAGACGGTCGTCACGATCAACTCGATTCTGATCGCTATCGCCGTTTTGATGATCGCGACCCGCATGATCTTCAGCATTTGCATCGACGAAGAAATTGTGGAAGCCCAGGAAGCTAACGCTGCTTCCTGAGCGTAGCAATGTACAGCCGCCATCGCAAGGCTGCCCCGATCCTACGCTTCGCCGAGTTTTTTTTTGTTATTGGCAAGAGTTAGTTCAAATTGCCTGCCAGAGCATCAATGAAATACGCTATGTCGAAAAAATCGACGAAATTGTCCTTGTTGCAGTCAGCCTCAGCTTGATAGGAACCAGAGGTGAGAACGTTTATGAAAGGTGTTATGTCTCGGAAGTCGACCATTTCATCGAGGTTAACATCCCCCAAAAGGACTTCGTCGCCCACGGAAATGTTGACCCGAGCGAACACGGACTGCAAAAGGTCGTACTGATCCGCGATGCCAAGGTCATTGGGGCCAGCAGCCAGTTGAATATTCCCCGGTGCAACTGCTTCTATTTGGATTTGTCCACACAAAAATGCCTGTGCATCGGCGTCGTACCCGGTGTCAAAAGATGAGAATTCTTCAGTGATGCCAAAGCCGCTTATCGACCTAATTGCTGTTAAACCAATGATCAGATCACTTTCCACAGACTGGGCCTGAGCTACTCCTAATTCCATTCCTCCATA
>CALDEW010000480.1 GCA_937942355.1 uncultured Pirellulaceae bacterium
GGGGATCGTGAAAAGGAAGTAAATACCGCAGGCGCTCGCTACCTGGAAACACACGCGCGATTTTCCCTTCGTCTTCGACGATGTAATAGCCCGACAGCTCATCATCCTTCAGGCCCGCCCGCCGAAAGTGAAAATCATCCAGAACGGTGTACGAAATATCCGCATCGCTTATCGCGGAGGCAAGGCTTGATTCCCAAACGCGTTCGGGCATCCACATTCCATTGACCTTCTCACAGACGCGCTGCTGCAACCATTGAGAAAAACGAGTGATCTGTCCGACACGGTCGCGGACGGGAATCATCGTCAAAATGGGTTCGTAGAATGCACCACCGATAATCTCGATGCGGCCTTGACTGACCAGTTGGGCGACGCGACTGAGATATTCCGGATGAGCCTTTTCCAGCCACTTCATCAGCGGGCCGCTGGTGTGCAACGAGATATTCAAATCCAAAAATGGCTCAAACACATCCAGAAAAGGCAGGTAACTGTCTTGATACGCCTGTTCAAAAACGCCATCGAAATTGCCGACAGGTTGATGATTGTGCAGAACGAGGCAAAGCTGAACTTGGGGATCACTCATGGTTTTACTGCAGGATCAGAATTTGTTGATTGAACCGGAAGTCAGGAGAGAACTTAAACTTCCAATCGCCATGTTAAGTTTTACCCGATTTGGGACATCTCTGGACCTCTCAATAGGTGCAATGCGATCAGGATTATAGAAAGTTACAGGCCCACACAGCACCCAAATCCTAACGATCATCAAATTTTGCCAATACAGGTCCGCGCTGAGGAATTCCCATTTTCAGATTTCGCGAGGAGTCAAAACCGGGGATTCGATTGGGTTAGCCGTGGCCAATTGAGGCTAGCTTCGCAAACGTTTTGCAGCCAGCTCTGGGGCAATGGGATTCACCCAAATGTCCGTACCCAATTCGAAACCCGCCGCGCGAGTCGTTCGTGGAAAGAACTCTAGGTACCAATGATCTGCTGCCATCTGGCCAAACGGTGCCATATGCATCAAAAAATTGTATGAAGGACTGTCCAGCGCTTCTTCCAGGCGTCGAATTACGTCACGGCTCATGAAAGCCAATTCGTCTCTCACGTCTTCGTCAGCTTCCAGAAACGACACGCTTGGATCATTGGGCACAATCCAAACTTGAAAAGGGAACCGGCTGGCGAAGGGACACACGACGGTAAAGTACTTCGCCTGGTAGATGATTCGCGATTCTTGTTCGATCTCCCATTTCAAAAGCGACGCCATTAAGGATTCTTTGTGTGTATCCAAATGCAAACGATTGCGTTCCACTCGCCTTTTTAGATGTTCGCTGACTACCGGAGATCCGATCAACTGCAAATGAATATGCTCCAACGACGCTCCTGCTTCGGATCGACAATTCATGAACAACATCGCATGTTTAGCAGTTTCGCAGTCCCTCATCGATTGAAGACGATCCTGATTGGCTCGGAAAAGCACCTTCAGTTCGTCGTCGTACAACGAACTCATGCTGAGGATATGGCGGCGTGAGGGAATAATTATTTCTTGCGGGCCCGGCAGCGCTGACCGGAAGTAGGGACCGTGAGCTACCTTACTGGTACTTACTTCCGGAACGCCTTCTAGAGGTTCTTCAGCACCCGCAGCACGCTCATCAAAATTTTTCAGCTCGCAGAACGCTGAATACTTGTTGGGCACAACTCGAGACGACCAGCGATCGTGTTCGTTGCCGTTTTCGTCTGGGCTTGACTCCATCTGACTGCCATCGCTGGCGTACATCATTTTTGTTGGAGGAGTTTCTTGTTCGTTACCTCCACAAAACGGACAAATCAAGCGCTTTTGAACACGCTCCAGCGGAAGGAACTCAACAGGCCTGTCGTTGCGGTTTCCGGCTATCACCGTCCAGTGTCCCGAGACGGGATCAAAGCGTAGATCCGACATATTGATTGTTTGCGTAAGGTTAAGATTGGAAGATTAGATCTAAACTTTAAGCGCAAACAAAACCGTCCGCAAGAAAATTTTATTGAGCCGTGAACCTGACAGCCAGCTTTAAGGCGACAATAACAAACGCAGTTGACAGTTAGTGTTTAATTCAAAGATCCATCGTTGCTGCTTTAGTGTAATAATTCAAACAGAAATTTAGACAAACACAAATCTCAACGCGCAATTGATTGACCTAATTTGCGTTCTATGGTTTCAAGATAAAGACTTTCATAAGCCTTGGCACTCACAGCCCATGACCAGTCGCGTTGAATCCCAGCGTTGACCAACTTATTCCAATTATTTTTGTCATGCCGGTACATTTCCACCGCACGGGACAAGGCAGCTTCTAATTCTGCAGCGGTGAAACTGTCAAACGAAAACCCGTTCGCCGTACCATCTCCAATGGTCTCAAGGCTGGCATCAACCACCGTATCGGCCAGACCACCGGTGCGCCGGACCACCGGAACCGTTCCATAGGCCATTGAGTACATTTGGTTCAATCCGCACGGCTCGTACTCGCTGGGCATGACGAACATATCGGCGCCGGCTTCGATTTGATGGGCTAACTCGTTCGAGAAGCCAAGCTGCAACCCTAACTTGTGCGGGTGATTCTGATACAAGCTGGTCAATGCGGTGTGGAACTCGGGTGCGCCGGTGCCCAACACGACCCATTGAATATCAGTCGCTTCTAACCATTTCTGCATCACCTGCAGAATCAGTGACCACCCTTTCTGCGTCGCGAGGCGGCCAACGATACCGATCAAAGGCACGTTCGAATTTTGCTCAAGGCCAAACAAATCTTGTAAGTGCTTTTTACAGACGGTTTTGCCCTGTGGCCAATCATCGGCAGAAAAGTTTGCCGGTATCAATTCGTCAATGGCAGGATTCCACTGCGTTGTGTCGATGCCATTGAGAATGCCCGACAGCACATCAGCGCGATCTTGAAGGACGCCCTGAAGACCACAGCCCTGTTCCTCGCCTTGAATTTCTTGAGCGTAGGTCGGACTGACGGTGTTGATGGAATCGGCGAATACAATCCCTGTTTTAAGCAGATTCAACTGGTCAAAAAACTCCATCTGTAAATGGTTGAAGTATTTCCAGTCCAACCCCGTCAGTGACATAGCGCTGGAGGGAAAATTTCCTTGGTATGCCAAGTTGTGAATCGTGATCAGGGTGGCGATCTTCTCGTAGAGAGGATTCGAATCATATTCGGCCTTCAACAGCACAGGAATCAGCCCCGTCTGCCAATCGTTGCAATGAATGAGATCCGGCCGCAGGTCCAGCAACCGCACCGCCTCGAGCACAGCACGATTAAAGAAGACAAACCTTTCGGCGTTATCTTGATAGTCAACACCTTTTTCACCATACAACGATTCACGATCAAAATAGTCATCGTTGGCGACTAAATAGACTTTGATATCGCTCTCGGGAAACGTCGTCACCAACAACTGGCCCGACACCAATTGGCCACCAACGGGAATCTCCAGTTCGATTCCCGTTTTTTGAACGTCAAAATCACCGTAGACAACCGATCGATAACCTGGCATCAAAACAGATACTTGATGGCCCAGTTGATTCAATTGTTGAGGCAATGCTCCGCAAACATCAGCCAATCCGCCAGTCTTCGCGAATGGCACGATCTCGCTGCTGGCTATCATTATGTTCATCAAGGGCTCTCAAATGGCAACGTCTGGGATAACTTCTAATATGAGCGTCGGCACCATGGAAGCCACCTTCATTAACGGAATCCATTATGTCGCTGGACTTCGTTAGTTTCAACAGGTGATCATAGCGAGACGTCAAACCGATCGGGCGTCAAAGAAACAGGTGAATAAGTTTGCTATCGGTGAATCGGAGGTTTTCAAGTCCAGCTTTAATCCAATTTCATGGCCATCGCCTGAATCGCTGCCCTAATTTCCTTTCGGCATTGTGCCTGCCCAAAGCCAGTGGCGTTGAGCCAAGGCCCAGCGAATCGAAGCGCGGCATCCTCAAATCTTTGCTCTCGATCAGAAAACAGCAAAAGGCGAAAGTCGTTGAGATTATCCTCAACCGCCTCATTGTTGTCGATGATCTTAAACTGCCAACCGCTTCGGTTTGGCCCCTCAATGGCTTCAGCAGCTAATGCTTCAGCAGCCTTCCTATCACCAGCAATC
>CALDEW010000481.1 GCA_937942355.1 uncultured Pirellulaceae bacterium
GAAATCTCGGTCAGGTGCAAGATGTCTGCCGGCGTCAAGAAACTTTGAGGCGGCGTTTCGTTGCGGCTCATCTGCTTGAGCCGTTGCACCATCTGTTCCGAGAGTCCTTCAGGGAACTTGTGCTCAGATGCGGCCAACGATTGAAGCAAGTGTGCGTAGACCTTTTCAGCATTGGCAGCTTTCATGGCATCGAGCGAGTCCTTGACGGCGTTCCAGTCTGCCAACACAACATCATTGGTGAAAGCCTCGACCTGCTTATCGACCGCGGCAGCTTCTTTCTTTGCTTCCGCCTTATCATCAGATTTCACCTCTAAGCTCACAACAACGGCGTCATTTGGCTTGAGAGAAATTGGCGTCTTGGATTGATCGGCCTTGTCAGCCTTCTCCTTTTTGTCGCCGTCCTTCTTCTCCTTTTTATCTTCCCCCTCCTTTTTCTCCTCTTTGGCTTCCGAGTCTTTTTTCGCCCCCAACTTCAGCACCACGTTGTCGGCGTCCATACTGATGACTGTAGCAGTCAACTTTTCATCGGGCGTCTCCTTAATCCCGACGGTGACCGCAGCTTCGGCCTTTAGCTTTTTGTCCTTTTTAAGATCTTCAACCGAAGCGACCTTCAACACCAGCACCTCGCCAAACCGACTGACGACGGTTGCGCTATGTTCGACGATCGGTTTTGATTTGGTTTCGGGTTTCTTCTCGTCTTCGCCTTGCTTCCGGTGCTTTTCACTCCACGCTTTAAGAATGGTTTCGGGCGTACGCTCGAACTTCACTTCGACCAGTTTGGCGACCAAAGCATCTTCGGGAGATTCTTTTTCCTCTGCGTCTTCTTCGTTGCCTGCGTTTGGTTCGCCTTCTCCGCCAGCTGCCATCGCGGCTTGTGCTTGAGCCAGCATCGCGGCGGCATCAGCTCCGCCCCGCACGACGATTTGCTCGGCTTTCGCCACCGAGACCGGATAAAATCCGCAGAAGAATAGTGCTAAAGTTAAAGCGGTGAAATTTGCTCGATTCATTTTGTTACTCCAACTGGGTTCTCACAAACTCCATGATAGTTGCTCGACTCTTGTAGTGGATCTTGTTAAAGATCCCACGTTGTATCTAAATCAAACGCGTCGTTTCCACTAGATTCAACGAGGAGGTTTAACAACGCTCCACTACGAAATCTAGCGAACGCCGTTTTGCGAACGGCCAAAAGTCAGCTTAACTTCCTACACCTTCAGGAATATCGTTGTCACTTGAACCGCCACCTGACTCATCTTTTCGTTGAGATCGTGCACCACGACCCGGGCCTTTGCCACTTCAGGTACCCTTTCACTGATTGGGCAGCGGTAAACCTTGAAGTTCGCTAATGTCCATTCGCGCCAATCGAATCGCAGATTCCAGATCCTCGTGACTGCGAGTTTCCAGATCAGCATCGTTCACTTGATCGGCGATCTTGGTCAGTTGCGTATAGTGCTGACGCGCGGCTTCGATTTCTGGTTTCCACTGCTCTTCGGGCAGACCCTCCAAACGCATTAACCACGTCATGTAATATTGCGAACTGGCCAACGCCGCACGGACTTCGGATTCGAATCTTACGTCAACCGTTTCATCGGCCGTAACTTCGGCCAACAACTCTTCCAATAACTGCCGCGACTCCGGAAGCTGCGCGGCCATCATCTGAGCTTTGGCTTTTTCCAGGTTAATGGCGCGGGACTCGGTCACCTTTTCCGGCGGCATTGAAGTAAGCACTTCGTCAAATCCGTTCACCGCGCTGGCATACTGCCCGGCATCGACATTGGACCGCGCTTTATTGAGGACCGCAGCGACACGGTCGATTTCGACCTGATGTTGACCAGGGCCAAAATGAAAAATTGCGAGGCCTAATCCCAAGAATAGCCAAGCGACAATCAATAAGCTTCTCATTTCTTGTTCCTTTGTGTTTGTAAGTCTCGACCGGTAAAAGTTTGGGTTAATGAACTTCTCATCCTATGGCTTGGGAACCAAATTGCAAATCTTTGGTATCCCCGGCCCTGACTCCAACGACGCCTGATCGGTAACTCGTTCCGAAATAGTGCAATAAAATGGGAAGGATGGCGTAAACCAGCGAACCGACCAGCGCTGCCAGCAACGCCCATTCGCGCCGCGTCCACGTTTTGGCGCGGGATTCTCCTTCGGTGTGAACGAACTTGTTTACCAACTGCGTCGAAAGATGATGTTCGTTTCCATCGTGGTAAATCCCTCGCAAACGATTGGCGATTTGTCGCAAAGTGCTGATGTCCTGCCGCGATTGATGGTCGGCGATAAACGTACCGGCAGTTGAATCGCCAACGCCAACGATGAAGGTTTCTTTGACCGATGGCGGAAGCTTGGGCATGCCGGTCGCTGGGACAGTGTCGCCATCGGTCAGCATCAGGATGTAGCTGCTATTGCGAGGCCAGTTCTTGGCAGCCTTGGCGGCCAATTTGATCCCCGAAATCAACTCAGTCTTTCCCGGTTTATAAGCGTGCCACAAAGGCATTTTTTCCATGATGTGACGAACGACTTCGAAATCAGTCGAATCTTCGACCAGCATTTTCGCATCGGAATATACGCCGATGATGGTGACTTTAAACTGCCGCATGGGAATGCGATTGAACACCGATTCGACAATTTCCGAGCCGCGCATTCGACGCGCCTGTTCTCCGTTGGGACCTGCGTCTTTGAGATGCATACTGGGAGAAACGTCGATCACCAACACCAGATGTTTGTAATCAGATGCTGCAATGGTGTTTTCGTCATGGACGGTTGCTTTGACAACCAACACCAGCGACAAAAACCCCCAGCAGGCCGCCGATAGCGCGACCACTCGGATCAACGAAGCGGTGCTGACCCACGCAGCAGGTTTGGCACTCGGGCCAAAGATCAATCGTTTAGCGCGACCTATTCGCCGAGCGTGAACAAATTCGGCAACGACCGCGATCAGCACCACGATCAAGGTCAGCAACTCGGGCAGGATATTTACCATGGCGTGTACCTCACTCCCATCAATGAGATGAGGCTCAACCCCAACAGTGATAGGCCTGCGGTCGCAAACGGTCCAAACCAATCCAAAACGTCGGCGTAGGTGCGTTTCATCTGAGCCACTTCCATCGCGTCGATTCTGGCGAACACACCCTTGAGTGATTCGACGTCTTGCGGGCTGAAGGACATGCCGCCGGTGATGTTAGTGATGACCGAAACTTCCGGTGGCGTAAGGCCATCGCCGATGTGAATTGAATAAACGCAGATGCGATTGTCCAGTAATTCCTTGCCGACCTCTTCTTCCTGACCATTACCTAAATCCGCGCTCTGTCCGTCGGAAATGAGAATGATCATGCGATCGCCCGTCTCGCGTGTGACCAAAACTTCTTGGCATTTCCGCAACCCCTTTCCAATTCTCGTGCCGCCGCCGTAGCCAGGCGGTAAAGACTTTGGATCTAAAAAAGGCGTCGCACACCGAAACGCCGAAGCATCGGTCGTCAACGGAATCCAGTGCTGCGCGTTGGTGCCGAACACGGTCAAGCCAAACGCATCGCCCGCCCGTTGATCAACAAAACCAATCATCGCCGCCATCGCGGCATCGTAGCGATTACCGGAGCCAAAATCAGCAGTCATACTGCCGCTGAGGTCCAAACAGAATTCAATATTGGTCAGTTCTCGTTCTTCCTGCGGCACGTCAAAGCATCTTGGTTCGGCCATGAGAATAATGGCCATCGCCAACATCAAAGGCGCGGTGCTACTGAAGACTTTCAGAAAGAAGTCAGCCACTCGTCCGGACTTGGCCGTACCAAAATCCTGCGGCAATGAAACGCGCCGGTCCGAACCAAACCCCATCGCAGGAAAACGGTCGCGCATCCAGATCCAGGCCAACATCAGCGCGGGGACAAACAGACCAAGCAAGTAATACCAATTACCGAACAGCATTATTTGCCTCCGGTGAGTGGTTTGCTAACGAATTGGCCTCTAACGAGTCAGTCGGCAGGTTACGATAAGGCTCAAGCAATGATTCCCAATCAACATCCTGATTGGCAGCACCATTGGATGGTGGTTGATGAATCCAAGATTCAATCTTTCTCATCAGCGGCCCACTTTCGTCGTGCTGACGAATCTTCATCAAGGCTTGATGGGGCGCGTCTTCGCCAAGGTTCAGCTTCTTCTGCCAAAAAGCGACCAACATTCTTTCCAGTTCGGCCAGATCTTTGGAATCAGCTTCGTCCTGGCAAGCTTTTTGAATGCGCGCCTTTAGCATAGCCGCCAAAGTCGTAGGAGGCGCTTGGTTCTGCTGTTGTGCCTTGCGTTTGCGTCCAAGGAAGATCAACGCCAACAAACCCAGCGTCCACAGCACCGTCAACATCACCATCAAAATCTGATACCCACCCATCCTTGGTAACCAGCCCTTGGTCAGTTCGTTCGGCTTGATCTGTCCCGGCGGCAACAGCGATCGAATCTGAACAGGAATCGAAGGTAGGTCCTTGGCGGCCGCACCGTTTTTGAGCACCAGAAATTTTGCTAAATCAAAGTTACCTGGTTCCATGCCCTGATACTCGATGCGATAGCGAAACCCATCGCCGTGCGCAATCGCGTCGGTCACACGAACCACCACGGGGTCAACGTCATTGATGGGCTTCCCGGTTAGCTTCGGCCCCGGAAGTATCACGTCCACTAATTCAGTCGTCGTTCCAACGGTTGGCCATTGCGGTGCGTCACTTTTTAGTTGAGCCAAACTTTCGCTGCACAGAAGCACGTTAACGACGCAGATAACTAGTAACAGCGTCAAAACGGCTTGGCCGCCCAACACAGCGTTAGCGGAACGGCGCAAGCCGTTCAGTTCGTTGGGGGACGTTTTCACGATGCCTCTGGAAAAGGCTCCCCAACCCGCGGCTAGCGCCCTGTGGCTAACGTTTGTATGGCAAATGCCATTAAGCGTTCTGACTTTAGACGAAACAACACGACCCGTTAGCGGCAGG
>CALDEW010000482.1 GCA_937942355.1 uncultured Pirellulaceae bacterium
GATTGCCCCTCCTGTTCAATTCCCCGGATACGGTCGCGTATCTCCTTTGCCTGTTCGTAGTCCTCTGCCTGAACCGCGTCTTTCATTTCACGACGCAACCGAATCAACTCCGTCTGAGATTCAGTATCGCACACGCCGCGTTTGGGTTGTTTGCCAACGTGAGCGCTTTCGCCGTGGACGTTGATCAGCAACGGCTCGAGCTCTTCACCGAAGAAGACGTAATCGTGAGGGCAACCCAAACGACCTGCTTGGCGAAACTCGTAAAATGAAATTCCACAGATCGGACATTCGCGGTCGTCCAACTCTTTGAGGTCGTCGGCCGTCTGTTCCAGTTTTAATTGCTTCGACAGCAAACCGCTGATTTGAGGAGATTCTTTTTCGGCATCTTCGGTTCGCAAATATTGTTTGGCACAATCAGGACAAAGATGGAGCTCGAGCAATCCGCTGTCGTCGCCGGTCAGATCTGTAATGTGGAATGTCGCCGGTTTTTCGCATTTCTGGCATTTCATAGACTATATATCCAGTACCATCGTCCGCCGCAGTACCTGAGGTTTCGATGGGAAAATTTGTATTGAGGGAGATCGAACCAATGTTCAGACGCCCGAAACGATTTTATCTATACCTCGAATTAGGCACAAGGTTATTGCGCTGGCCATCGCACCCTATTAAACAAGACGCCGTCGTCCACCGATGGCTCAAGTTATCCACGAATTTTCGAAATTGGTAATCTGGTGGTTCGCAATCTTTACTACTAGAATTCGGGATTCTTGAACGATGGCAAGGCTCTGTGGGCCATACCGTCAATTTGCCCAATTAAGCCAGCACGCCTCTGGCACCGAATTTTTTTCGCGACATCGACATTTATGACCTGCCAGCCCGCGCTTGAAACTTTTGAAAAACTGGCCGCCCAGTATGATGCGGTTCCCGTTTCCCGGCGTCTGCTCAGTGACACGCTGACGCCGGTCTCGGCGTTTGCGCGTATCGACGATGGTGGTACGGCATGTCTTTTTGAAAGCGTCATCGGCGGCGAGAAAGTGGGGCGATACAGCTTTCTTGCTTCCAAGCCCAGTCTGGAAATAGGCTCAAAGGGCAACCAAGTCACGATCAATGACAACGGCGACCGCAAACAGTTCGAGTCGGACAATCCGCTGACCGAAATTCGCAAAAAAATCGAAAACGTAAAAGTCGCTCAGCTGCCCGGGATGCCACCGTTCACCGGCGGTGCGGTCGGTTTCGCAGGTTACGATGTCGTGCGATACGTCGAACGTCTTCCCGACGCTCCCGAGGACGACCGTGACTTAAACGACATGGCGTTTGCCTTTTATGATTCCATGTTGGTCTTTGATCACATCAGCAAGACCATTACCGCCATCGCGCTGGCGTGGCCTGCGAAGCATACATCCGCACAAGAAGCCTACACTGATGCGTGCGAACGATTGGATGAATTGGTAACGCGACTGACGCAACCCTCGGCCGAGGATTTGGTTTGTATGGACGTGGCTCAGATTGATCACGCCACTGACGGAGCCCAATACGCGTCCAACTTCACTCAAAAAGAATACGAAGACGCCGTCCTGAAATCCATCGACTACATTAAGGCCGGTGATATCTTCCAAGTCGTCCTCAGCCAACGGATGCAGACGAAAATCAACTGCGACCCGCTGGAGATTTACCGCAGCCTGCGCGTGTTGAACCCAAGCCCGTTCATGTTCTTTGTCCGCAGCGGCGATTGCACGTTGGTCGGAAGTTCGCCGGAGATTATGTGCCGCGTGGTCGACAACGAAATGACCGTTAGACCGTTGGCCGGCACGCGCAAACGAGGCGCCACCGAAGAAGAAGACAACGCGCTGGAGGCGGAACTGTTGGCTGACCAGAAGGAACGCGCCGAACACGTGATGCTGGTCGATCTTGGTCGTAACGACGTAGGGCGTGTCGCCCAATATGGATCGATTGAACTGCCCGATGTGATGGTGATCGAACGGTACAGCCACGTGATGCACATTTCGTCCACGGTGATCGGACAACTGAATGACCGCAGTGATGCTTTCGACGCTTTGATGGCCAGTCTTCCTGCGGGCACCGTTTCAGGGGCTCCGAAAGTACGGGCGATGGAAATCATCGACGAACTGGAGAAACATCGGCGAGGCCCTTACGCGGGCGCGGTGGGTTACATTGATTTCTCTGGCAACATGGATACCTGTATCGCGCTTCGCACGATCGTGATCAAGGACGATATCGCTTATGTCCAAGCCGGAGCGGGCATCGTGGCTGACAGCAATCCGACCAGCGAATACGAAGAGACGTTGAACAAGGCGCGAGGGCTGCTGCGTGCGATCGAAATGACTCACGCTCGGCTTAATCGAGGGGCCTGAGAAATTTTCCACAACAAAATACTTAAACCAACTCAAACCAAATTTTCTTTTGACTTATTAAAACCATGAAAACTTTACTCGATGAGAAACAGCTTAACGATGGCGTTCAAGAGCTGGCCGACAAGATCAACGCGGAGTACGGTGATTCGGCGCTTACGATCGTTGGCGTGCTGACTGGCAGCGTCGTGTTGATGGCAGATCTCATTCGCAAATTAAAAATGCCAACACGTGTCGGCG
>CALDEW010000483.1 GCA_937942355.1 uncultured Pirellulaceae bacterium
ACGCGTTTCAATCCACGCGTCCCGTGCGGGACGCGACTCTCCGATCGTAACTCGTGGTTCCCCGAATGGATAGGACGGCAATCTCGCGAACCTAGAACTGTGAAAGGCCAGAACGTAGACTAAAAGCCTAAATCCCTAAATCATTCGGGTTTTAGGGGCCGCGAACCTAGAGGGGATTCCTGCGCACTCCTGGGTCGCGGTCAGATAATCAAGGGACCTTCAGGATCTATTGCGGGCTTGGCTCCCGCATGCTCCACCCGCCGCTGCCAGTTTTTGCCAAGGAAGTAAAACCGCAGACTATCCTCGGTCGGTTCGAACTCCGCCAACAGCTTTGCTTTGCATTGCGCCCATTGCGCTGGGTCGACCAACAACTCAAATACGGAATTCTGGACACGCTGCCCGTAGTCAAGGCAGACCTTCGCGATCCTCCGAAGACGCTTGCGGCCTGCAGGTGTTTTGGTGGACACATCATAGGTGACTAATACATACATTCGGTGCTACTTCCAAATAAACGGGGGATATTCGTCAATGTCGCCACGTAAATATCGCGCCAACAATCTGGCCTGTAAATGCACCAGCAAACCCACGGTGGTCTTCTCGCCTAAAAACGGATGCGTAATCGTATCTTGTTTGCGTTTTTGCCAAGCCGCCAATACTTCCTTACGGGGTTTTTCCTTCAGCAATACTGCGCCACTATCAGTCACTTCAAAATCCTTCTCCTGAATTTGGCGGCGGTTAATCAAAGACAACACCAAACGATCCGCCAAAAACGCGCGAAACTCCTCAATTAAGTCCAACGACAGCCCCGGTCGGCCAGGACGGTCGCGATGTAAAAAACCTACCGCTGCATCTAAACCGCATGCTTCGCAAGCACTCCGCGCATCATGGGTTAGCATGGAATATAAAAATGAAAGCAGTGCGTTGATGTGGTCCAGTGGTGGACGACGTGAGCGATGAGTGAAATGAAATCCGGTCACTTGAGGCGAATACAGTTCATTGAAGACAGAAAAGTAAATGTTGGCGGCATCCCCCTCGATACCGCGCAGCGTTTCTACATCTTTGCTCGTCAGCGCTTGGTCCACACTGTAGGACTGACGCTTGGCTGCACCGCGCAAGGCCTCCGCCGAAGCCGCCCGCGGCGTATCGCGCGCCGCGCGTAGCAGGACCGCTCGGCTATTGGTAATTTTGGCGGCCACAAATTGCCGCGCAAGCAGTAACGTCGATGCGCTGTCATCGGCTTGCCGATACTGCTCCCGCCGCAGCAGCACGTTCCCGGGAGAATAACCCGTCACCGCCGCCACAAAACCGCCATAGGTGGTCAAAAAAGACAGACTGACACCCGCCTTCGCACAGGCGCCCATCAAATAGGGACTGCACATCACGTTACCAAAGCAGACAATGCCGTCCAGATTATGCAGAGGTAATCGGAGCTTTGCCTGTTTCTCAATCATCACGACAACGGCTTGCCCATCCTTCTTCAGATAGGCGCCCTCGGTTGTGACGAACAGGGTGTTAAGATGACGCTTCAAAATAAACAGCTCCTAAAGTCTGTGGGACACCTTTCGCCGGTCCTACTCAAATATTGAAAAATCGTCGCTTTTGGGGGCATCGGCGGATCGCCCTGCGTATTGTCTGGCATTCCAGGAAGCTACGCCCTTCTCGCGCTTCATCGAATCGGGCATACAAAGCTCCAATAACGAACATTTTTCGCATTTCTTCTGTCGCTTGGCAGCGGGCGTTTCACGTTGGTCGATCATCTGGTGAAGCCGGCGCGTCACCAGTTCGGTTTTCTGCCGCAGCACGTCATCAAAGGCGACGTCGGTACGTCGTTTGCGCGTTCCGTAAAACAGGGCTCCGCGCTCAATGGTTGTGTTTAGCATCTCTTCAATACAGATCGCTTGGGCGCATAGCTGCACTCGGTCGGAGTCATCCGTTTTCGGTTTGCCTCGTTTGTATTCTACAGGCGTCACGGTGCCATCGGAAGAAAACTCAACAATATCGGCTTGACCGATCAGCCCTAACCGATGGGATTTCAGCCAGAGGCTGCGTGTGATTCGCGTATCGCCACGCGAATCCGTCTTTCCATCGTGCGCTTTATTGTGCAGTTGCCGTCCTTCAACGGTCCAGACATTTTCAGCCCAGAGTTGTTCGACATGGATCAAGGCACATTGGCGTTCGCAAAAGATCAAGTGCTGTAGCGCCGAGATAGGAAGGAGTTGTTGTTCGGTATACATTGGAATAGTCACGGTCGATTGAGCAAGCTGAACGATACCCAGCCCCTAAGCTGCGTTAAAATTTGATATTTCCAGGATTCACATCAGCAACAAAAACACCCATCGTTTCGAGGGTCGCAAGGATTTTTTTCACGTGGGGCCAGTTATCTTCAAAGGCCATTGATTTCATGCGTTCCCAATCGCGCCAGACTTCCGGGGAATAGTCTGGCGGTCGATCAAGGTAAGCCCCACCAAAGTCCAGACAAAACGGCGGGCTGACGATGGTCATTTCGATCGCGAGAAATTCATCGTCATAGGCGATCAGGTCAGGAATGATGTGCCCAGCAACTTCGTTAACGCACAGATCGCGCAATCGAAGATAAACGCTCAATTCACGATTGTACGCGATTTCCCGATGATGGAATTTGACCGCAACTCGGTTATGATCGTGTTGAGTTTGGGATGGCAATTCGCAAATGAACACGATACCCTGAGTCCCGGCACCAAGGCATGATTCGACCGTAAGGTTTCGTGTGATGCAGTAGTCTTGGGATCGTTTTTCAATGTCCGGTGTCGTCATGATTATATCGTCATGTCTTCATCAGGCGTTCGCCTAATTTCTTCGCCTCTAGCAGTGTGGCACAATGATTTCGGATTCACAAAATGGAAACGGCACCTTCTCAGCGGATGTCCGCCTGAGTTTGTTTGTTGATGACCAGCAAATTGATGTAGCGTCGCTCGGCCCCGGTGTTGGAGTTCTTCGCGACGCCCGATCAATCAGTGCGACCGAAGGCGAAATTGAGACAATCGTCGATGAACAAGTCACTCGTTGGCCGATCCGGATTACGACAAAGCTTGATGGATCGACCAAACGGTTTGAGTTCATTGGTCTTGAATAGCCTCCGCTTTCTCAAACGCACATGTCTCGGAATGCAATCAATCCTAGTTTTTCAAATATACCGTCCCTAATCTCCAAACACTCTAAGCGGCAAGAACGGTGATGCGTCAAATTGATAACCGCTGGCTGATCCGTGACACGACAGACGTCACGGATCGACC
>CALDEW010000484.1 GCA_937942355.1 uncultured Pirellulaceae bacterium
GAATTGCACTCGTCCACGATTGGTTTGATTGTGTTGCCGGCTCCGAAAAAGTTGTTCGGGAAATGGTCAAGTGCTTTTCCGATCCGACGGTTTATTCGATCATTGATCATCTCGATGACAAGCAAAAGGAATACCTTGGCGTTAGGGATATCGAAACCTCGTTTATTCAACGATTACCGTTTCAAAAGAAGAGGTTTCGAAATTACCTCCCATTGATGCCATTTGCGATCGAGCAATTTGACGTCAGTGAGGCGGACGTTGTTTTGTCGTCCAGTCATGCCTTCGCGAAGAGCGTCATCACAAGCTGTGAACAACTTCATGTTTCGTATGTTCACACGCCGATCCGATACGCTTGGGATCTCCAGCATGAATATCTGCAACAGCAGAATTTGAAATGGGGGCCAAAGGCATTGTTCGTTCGTGCCGCGCTGCACTACATTCGCATGTGGGATCGAGGGACAGCGGATCGTCCGGATGTGTACGTCGCCAATTCTCACTTCGTTGCGCAGCGGATCTGGAAAACGTATCGTCGAAAGGCACATGTCGTCTATCCACCGGTTGATGTGGAACGATTCACTCCCGAACATCGTAAAGAGAACTTCTATCTGGCTGCCGGACGTCTGGTTCCTTACAAACGATTCGATTTGGTCGTCGAAGCCTTCTCCAAATTCAAAGATGCTCAGTTGGTCGTGATCGGCGACGGCACCGAAATGGCGAAGCTGAAATCAATTGCAGGTCCCAATGTGAAATTGATGGGTTATCAATCCGACGAAGTTTTGGTCGATCACATGCGTCGTGCCAAAGGTTTCGTGTTTGGTGCGCTGGAAGATTTCGGAATCATGCCCGTGGAAGCGATGGCCTGCGGAACGCCCGTGATTGGTTTGGGACGTGGCGGCACGCGCGAAACGATTTTGCACGGAAAGACGGGCCTTCACTTTGAAAGACAAGCCAGTGAATCTCTGGCCGAGGCGGTGGCGACGTTTGAGGAGCTGCCAGAGGACTATTTTGATACAGACGCAATCCGCAAACACGCGGAATCTTTCAGTGAGCAACGTTTCCGTGATGAATTCAAAACGTTGGTCGAAGATTGTTGGAAGCAACATAAGCAGCGCCTGAGTCAAGTTGGTGGCGAGGGATTGTTGGGTTCAGATCTGACAACAGCGGTTCGAGCAAACGAGTCCAGCAAGACTTTCCCTGAACTGATGGGGAAGTAGTCTGATGATCGTCAAAAACACTGAGCTTCCGGATCCCGACCCGACGACCAAAGCCATCGAGGCGGCAGGTGAAGCGGCGTTTAATCACTACACCGATCCCACTGCGCTTTACGTGACGCTTGCCCGGCGCTGGAAGTTTCTTGTGGTTGGTGGAATCGTTGGCGCGATCCTTGGTTGTACGATTATCCTGCTGTCCACGAAATCGTTCGAGGCATCGGGGCGGATCATGGTGATTCAAAAGACACCAAAATTCATTAACGACGAAACCAAATCGCCGGACGCAAAAGCATACGACAGTTTCTTCGCGACGCACTTGCAGCTGATAGGTAGTCCTCTGATTGTCGGCCAAGCAGTACAGCAGGCGGCCTTGGATCAGTTGCCTGAGCTCAATCAGTTAATCTCCGAAGACAAGACAGCCGTCGACTACATCAAAAACCACCTCAAAATCACTCGCGCAGGCTCCGGAGACTCCGACGGTGCCTTCGTGGTGAAAGTCGCTTTCAACCATGTTAGCGCCAAAGAATCAGCCAAAGTCGTCGACGAAGTTTTGATCGCTTATAAAAAGTTCATTGAAGATTCGCGTTTGGACGATCAAGAAAAAGCCGTCGAAATCGTCGGTGGGCTTGGGAAAGTTCTTGAGGATGAAGTCGCTGCGAAGGAAACGCTGTACCGAGAGTTCATTGAACAAGCGCCTGGTGTTTGGGACCGGGAGTCTTTAGAAAACGCTCATCAAAAACGCATCGTTGAACTTCAGAACGATCTGGCCGAATTGAAGCTGAAGAAAGTTGCCCTTGAATCACGATTAGACATCGTTTCAAGAACCGCTGATCCAATTACCGGCCGAAAGTACTCGGACTTGGAACGGCTGTCACAAATCGACGACATGCATGTGCCGCGACTACAGTTGCTGGTGTCTGTGAAGTCGAATCAAATCCATGAAATGCTGCAAACCGTCTATCCCGAAAGACAAGAGTCTGCCAGCCTCGAGTTTGATAATCTCTACGACCTAATGGTCGAGCGCGAAAACCTTGCGGGTAACTTGGGCACTGATCATCCCAAAATCAAGGACATCGACGCCGGTATAGAACAGTTGAAATCAATTCTTCAATCAACAACAGACCGCGTCGCCGATGCTGATCTGGGCGTGGATGTGCAGCCGGGAGATGTGCTACAGGCATACCGGTTGCTGTTGCAGGAAGATTTGGCCGACGCCAAAAGTCAGCTCAGTTTTATGGAACGAACGATCAAGTCTGAAAACGAATCGGCGAAAGGTCTGTTAGCGGTCAGCTTGAAGGCAGAACGGTTACGATCTGACTATGAGCGTAGCTTAGAGATGCATCAGAGCATTGTTGAAGAAGCCAAAAAGCAATCGTTGGTGGACGATTTTGGCGGTTACGTCGCAGAGATTATCGAATTCGCCAGAAAAGGCGAACTTGTCTGGCCGAAGAAACCGATCGTCTTAACCATGTGCGGGTTGATGGGGGTTTTTCTTGGCATGATGGTCGCAGTTACGCTGGACCTGTTACCGCTGCTTACGATTCCTTTTCGTTCACAGCATTCGCTGACGAAGGATTAAGCGCTTGCGTGTTTGCGCGGGGCGCTACCGCAGCACGTTGGTGCCTTGATTGAAATTAAATCCAAAGTCAAAGATGTTCAGCAAAACATTGCCGGCCAGTTCATGCGGACGATAACGCAGGACCAGCAGGTCCCCCGGAATGATTCGCAAGCGTTCTGAAGGATCGTCCATCGCTTTCTGAAGATCGACCCTGATTTTGTACTGAACGTTGGCTTCGGTTCTGCGCACAACGATCAGTTCGGTTGGGGCAAAGACGTTGCCGGGGCCACCATTGAACTGAATTGGCGAACGGAATCCTCCGGGTGCTCCCAGCGTTGATCCCGTCGCTTTGGCGATTGCTTCGATGACGTCAATGTCGCGATCTCGTTCTAGCGGAATGCGTCCCGGTGGCAGCAAGCCGCCAGTAAGAAAGTGATCGCCCTCGCGTTTGGGTAGAAAAACAACGTCGCCATCACCCAGCAAAGTATCTTTGAGATCAAACGGGAGCGGTGACCCGGCGGGGTGCCTAAGAGGTATCCGAATTAGTTTCGAATCATGTTTCGCCAACATCATGGGCAAGTTACCCTTGAGGTTCGTTTCTATCGGCGTTTCATGAATCTCGTTGATTTCGTCTTCGGATAAACCTTTCATGACCCAGATTTCATTCCGCGCATCGATTCCCGGTAGTCCACCAGTTCGAAGAAGCGCCGAAAGTACACTGGCATCTTTGGGCTCAAGGAACAGAGTCGATCCGGCCCAGCGCCGAGAGATCTCAAATTGTGAGGTCTGCTGAAGACCGGGGACATTATACCGCGTGTCTTGCCGGAAGATGTGAACGCGATGTGACCGCGGCGTGATAAGCGTGACTTGGATGTTCTCTCTGTCTTCTGCGATGAAGGATCGTTTCACCGAGTAAGCCTCGCGGATGGCATCTCTGACTTGGCTCAATGACATGTCGCGCACAAATATTTTATCGACGTAGGGCAGGTGGATCGTGCCGTCTGTTTCGACAGTTATCGGATGCCCGACAAAGGGCTCGATCGGAGCGCCCGTTTGGCGAAAGCTGGGATACGCGACGTTGGGAAGTTCTTCGCGCTCGCCGATGATGTCCGCGACGTAGATTCCAAGAACGTCTTCAGAATCGACGTAGTGTTCATCCGGCTGCGGGCCTTCGAGGTAGCGATGATCAATGGGAACCATCAAATCACGTGGCGGAAACAAGCATTCCTCGCAGACTTCTTGAGGCGTCACGCTGCCCTTGCGTAGCGCGCGACCACAACCCGAAATGCTCGCTGCAAATACGATGATTGCAGCACACAATGCGATTCGGCTGAGGTTGTATGAAGAGGGGGCGAACATCGATGAACTCTATGCACATGAGACATTCGATGTTATCGGCATTTCGTGATCGGATTATGACGGTTAGGCAAGATTTGCGTACAACCGCAAAAGCCTCGCATTTTACATGTTGAAATGCTGCATTCTTGCCATGCTAGCGAACCCTTAGTGACCTATGTTTCTGATGCGGTTCACTGAAGCCTCTTCGAATCGCACACGCCAGCCCCTTCAATTCACTCGAATTTGCAAAGCCTAAGACCTCTCTTCTTACCGGAAACATAATGTCAGATTCTATATCCTCTGCGGTCATCAACAACCTCGAGATCAAATCGCAGGGAATTAACTTTGCATACAGTCGTCAAATTTTTCAAACCGCAACTCCGCTTCTTCTGATCGACACCGCCTGTTTGATCTGCTGTTTCATAATCGCGTATCTCACGGGATCGTTGTTTGGCATCTACAGTGCTCAAACATCTTCTTGCATGTGGCTGTTGCTGGTTCTGTTTGGAGGAATGGCGTCTTCGTTTCTAATTTTAGAGCTCTACGATCCAGTCGGAATGCATCCCGTTTATGAGTTTCGGCAAATGACATTGTGTAACGGC
>CALDEW010000485.1 GCA_937942355.1 uncultured Pirellulaceae bacterium
CAAGCAGCACAAGGTCGGCCGCAAAGATAGCGTCGGGAGCAACATGGAATTTCAGAACATCTGACAACTCCTCCAATGACAGACTCTGCACCACATCGTCGATTGCGGCAAAAGCATCATTCGTAGGAGCGAATACTGTTAAGGGGGCAGAGGAATTGAGAGCTGAGGTCAGTCCTGTTGCCCCAACGGCACCCAGCAGTGTTGAAAGCTGCGGTGTGATGGTCGCCAGTTCGACGATGGTTCCCAACCGTGCGCCCGAGCGGATCAGACCTGTAAATGCTTCCGATGCCAACAGCGCTCCATCGGCGATCTCGTTTCCTTCAATCTGGCCAGTTGCCACCGTTTGTCTGAATTGAGTATCCTCATCCACCTCCAGGCTGTCAGAGCCATCCCCGCCGTTGACGAATACTCTCGAGTTAAATACCGAATCGGCAACGAAAACGTTGTCAGCTCCCTGACTGGGGTAAACACCAATTGTGTCTTGAACGTTGAGATTCTCAGCACTTATAAAGTCATCTCCGCCGTCACCGCCCAGAAAGACAAAGCCCCGATGGTTAGAATTCCTTATCGCGAGACGATCGTTCCCCTCTCCGGTAGCGATCAACGTTTGTTCACCGATGCGTGAGTTGTCGATTCCTATGGTGTCGTTTCCGTCAAGCGTGGTGACGATCAAACGCGAGACGGCGCTCACGTTGTCGATTGAAACATTGTCATCACCCAAAAAAGTCTGGATCAGCAAATCATCTTCGACGCGAGTTTGGAAAAAACCAATGGAATCGTTTCCCGCACCTCCATAGGCGATGACTCGCCCTGAAACCCTGATCTTCTCGACGAACATGCTGTCATCTCCGGCGCCCAAGTTCGATCGCAAGCTTTCTATCGCTCCATTATCAGTGTCATAGACGAAGGGGGCCTCAGTGCGATTGATGCTGGTCCCCTGAATTCCTTCAACAACGACATCGCCCGCAGAATTGACATCAATTTGGATTTGATTGTCAGCGCCGTCTCCTCGGATGTAGAGAATCCCCTCTGTCTGAAAAATGTTGACGTTCCCTGCCAACATGCGTCGTGGTTCGAGGCTTGAGTAGTTGCCAACTGAATTTTGACAACGAGCCGTTCGGTTTTTTAATCTTCTTCTCATCGCTGCATACTCCCTAAAAAATGGATATCTGAATAAAGAGAATCACATTCTTCAGCGACCGAATAGACAGTGTCGACCGTAACGCTTTGACCAACAAAATTTGGTCGTTTTTCACAATTAAGAGAATTCTTAAAACGTCAAACAGACGTTTAGCTCTTATCTGAATTTTCTAGCACTCTTTTTTTGGAAACGGAGAACCAACGCACTTTTGGTTACGTAACGCAACGGTGTGCGCAAGTTTAGAAGAGCGGATTTGTGGCGATGGGGCATCAGGGACGAGAGGTCTGCCATGATTCAACCGGCCGCTGGACTCATGAATAGATGTTTTGAGAATATTCGTAAACGTAAAGAACAATGCTCCGCCCGCCAGAAGATTTAGGCCGCCCGTTAAAAACGAAATCGTCAGACAAAACAAAATCAAAATGAAGCAAAGGCAACCTGAGCTCAGTTTACGTGCTTAAGGCAATGACAATTTGAATCTACTTGAAAACTGTTTCAGAAACGTTTTATTATTCGGCATCGCTGTCATCTTCTTCGGACTCTTCCAACATCGCTTCAGATTTTTCCCCCTCCAGCCTTTGCGCAACAACGCAAACAAGCTCCGCGCGAGCTTCGTCTTGTGCATCTCCGAAGTCAAGATACACAAACTTTGCGCAAGAGCCGCATTTTCGTACCGTTCCATTCTCCGTTTTTAGAAGTAAGCTCCACCGTTGAGGACAGGGAGGTTGCGAAGTCCAAGCACATCCATCAATATCTCGCACAGTTCCATATGCTACGTTGATCGCCGTCATAATGTCTTCCAATTCATGGGGAATCCACGTCACAGTCCGCTTTAAGATAGCTTCAACATCTTTGCGATCCTCTGCATTCAACGTGTTGGGTGGGCAGGCAAGTGCAAGTTCGTTGTCAGTGTCCGAAACAATCAGCACATTCAAATCGCGAGTCACCGATTCGGGCAAGAGTCGGTTGAGTTTTGATAGGTTTTCTATATCAAGCAAAGACATCGTCTGGTTTCCTTGGATTGAAGAGAGATTCATTTCGATCTGAGTAGCCGAATAAAGAATCCACGTAAGTCCTTGGTTTGGGGCGTCATCGTTTGCTTGTCATCCTGTTGACGAGCCCGTGGTCGCGTTTGAGCACGTCACAATATCCCACCCCAAAACCAAGAACAATCTATTGATAATTATGGCTGTCGATTGAGTGCCGTGTCAAACTAATTCGTGGCGTCACCTGCAAATACAAGCCAATGGTTTGCATTTACAACCAAACGCTTGGAGAACAAGGTTTTGAAAACATCACCAAAAAATTTGGGAACGCAAAGGTGCAAAGACGCGAAGACGCAAAGAAAGATCATGATCAAGCATTTCTGCGTCTTAGCGTTAAATCTTACGATGAGTTTTTAAGCCGCGAAGCAGTTGGCAGGCAAAGTTTTGCACTTCGCACCGGCGTGTTGCTTCGGCAGCAGGCAGACAGAGCTTCGGTAGATGTTTGAAGCGGCCACCGATCCAAGCTGTCTCCAAAACCAGATGGAGGCAGCCAACTCTATGGGAGGCAGTCAGTTAAAAAGAAACACCAAGCCAACCTCTGGAACCCATCCAACGTTAAGTGTTGCGTCCCCAAGGGAAAGTTAGTTCGTCAGTGTTTTAGTTTTTAAGCGGTAAAACTTAAGGAAAACAAACCCTGAAGAAAAAATCAAAACTTTTACCGCGCTACCGGTACAAACTACTTGACTCAAGAGGCCATGTGGATGTTATCCCGCGTTTTGCAAGACTATTTAGGATCCTCAATGTACATGCAGTCTTTCGCCCACCATCCCGCAAAAATCAGGCCAAGAAGAGTAATGGGAATCGTTGCGATGAACTTTATGTCTTGGCGGTTTGTAGTGTGTTCCAAGTAGAAGAACGTGAAAAATGCTAAGACGAAACAGCCAAATGATGCGAAAAGGCGTGAATTGCTACCTCGGTCATCAGACGCCGCCAGGATCAATGCAGGCAATGCTACGAAAAGGGCAAAGCTGTATACGAAAAACCCAGGGCCGATCGCGCGAGTCGTGCCTTCAGTAAAGAAAACCAGGTATGCTCCAATGCTAGGAATCACTACTAAAGCGCCGATCAACGCAATTACGGTTTTGATATTCCGGCGTGTCTCAACAAGGCGTTGAAGTGAAGAAGTAGGCGTTTTTGATTTCATAGTACAGCTTGACTCTTGTTAAGCGGGATAAAGAATCCATGTAAGTCCTTGGTTTGGGGCGTCATCGTTTGCAAATTATGCTGGTGATGAACCCGTGGTCGTGTTTTAGCACGCCACAATATTCCACCCCCAACCAAAGGATAAGCGAATGTTCATTATGGCTATCGATTGAGTGCCGTGTCAAACATATTCGTGGCGGCAAATACAAGTCGATGGTTTGCTGCTGCATTACGAAGACTCAAGAAACCTACTTTGAAAACTCTACTGGGAATTAAGGAACGCAAAGGCGCAAGGACGCGAAGACGCAAAGAAAGAAAAGAAGATCGTGATCAAGAATCTCTGCGCCTTAGCGTCTTGACGTTAAATCTTACGATGCGTTTCTAAGCCGCAAAACAGTTGGCAGGCAAAAGTCTGCGCTTCGCACCGGCGTGTTGCTTCGGCAGCAGGCGGGCAGATTTTCGGTAGATGCTTGGCGCGGCCACCGATCCAAGTTGACTCCAAAACCAAACCGAGGCAGCCAACTCGATGGGATGCAATCAGTTAAAAAGAAACACCAAGCCAACCTCTGGAACCCATCCAACGTTGCGCCCCAAGGGGAAGTTCGTCAGAGTCTCTTTTTCAGCGCGGCAAAACTCTTTGAAAAAAAGACTCTGAAAAAAACAAAACTTTCACCGCGCTATCGGTACGGACAATTTGACTCGCAAGGCCATTTAGATGCTATGTCGCGTTGCCTGGCGTTAAGTTGTCTGGAAACCAGCTATGCGGAAGTGGTGGTCGAACGAGAAAACCTTTTCGATCGACATATCGTTCATGATTGCAAACGAGACACAATCGGTAAAACTGATCCCCTGATCGGAGTATTTGCGGAACAGTGCCAAAGCGGACGTCTCTTGCGATTCATCGACGCGAATGACATGCAGTATGTCGGAGGAGTAAATCTGTTCAGCCCGATCACAAGCATAATTGTTGTTGGTTCGCCTGCCGAGCAGCGTGATGGTTTCATCAATGATAAAGTTTGAAGTGATAAGCTTCTCGGGGCTGTCAATCAGCGAAGCCCATGTTTTTACCGACGCATCGTGATGCTGGTCATTAGGACAGAACCAACCTATGAAAGCGCCAGTGTCAACGAAAATCACTGCTTGTCACCGTATAGATAATCGTCATGATTTTGGGCAAGGTCAGATGGGGTGGAGCCGTCGTAAGGCTCGTAATTGGCAAACAACGGGTCAAGTTCTCGTCGATTGCTTAGAGCCCACCTGATAGCATTTTCGACGATTTTTTCCAGCGGTTCGCGCTTATGGTCGGCTAGCCGCTGTAGCTCAGCCAACAGCTCCGTTTGAATTTCGATTTTTGAAGTCATGTCTACCTCAGCTGTTAGTTTAGCAGGTCACGAATTTCGTTAAAATGGCAGTATAAGAAGAGTTTAAGCGACATAAACGTAACGTATCGGAATCTATCCATTGGCCGTAGGCTGATGGATAGATTTGGCGTTGAACTGGCCGTTCTCGCGTATGCAGATTGCATTGGAGGAAGCGACCAACAAAGGGGTTAGTCTAAACCTTCGGGCCTCGATTGTCAAAAACGGTTTGCTCGGTCAGCAATGACAGGGTATTGGTTGGGGCAATCCCGCCAATGATGAGGATTAATTTTGCCGCTTGATCATGCGGTCTGCGCACCGATACCTCAAACGCGCGCCAGACGAA
>CALDEW010000486.1 GCA_937942355.1 uncultured Pirellulaceae bacterium
TAGCCACCGGACCAAGCATAAATCGGCAATCAGCCCGGAGGGTGGCACAATAAGTTGTGTCGACCTCCGGGCTTTCTTTGTACCACAACCGATCCCGGTGGCTCACGCCACCGGCAGGAAATGTATCGCCCGCCGGGCTGAAGCAACCTCTAAGGCACAAATCTAAAGTGAATGATATTGGGTGCTGGCCGCGGGGGGGCGTTGAGAAAAGAGACGTCGGGGAAACGTGACTCTGCGAACCAGCGGCTAGCGCCCTGCCGCTCACGAACCTCGTCCGCCGGACTCGATGTATGGACGATTGCACGCCAGCTATCTGCAAAAGCGGCGATCAAGGCGGATCCGTCACGCTGGGCAAGCGCGGATCGTAATTTGACCACGCTGGTTAGTGTTGGTGGTTATTTCTCAAAGCGCGGGGCTTCCGCGCGATTGCACCGTGACTAAATTCGGAGCTTGTTTGACACGAAAAAAGCCGACTTGAAACAAAGTTTCAAGCCGGCTTAAGTGGAGGCGGCGGGATTTGAACCCGCGTCCCGCGAGGTTTCCGCCAAGGCTTCTACGTGTGTAGTCGTTGATTTGAATTTCGCCTGACTAACCGAGCAGCGACACTCTGAAAATCAGACTAGATGGAAACAAAATTTAACAGCAGGCGTGTCCAACATGACCTACTGCGATCTGGAATTGGTGACCAGCTTTCAAGGCTCTCCAGCGAAACCTATCAGCCGGGGCAGCCTATTTCTAGGCAGCCATTGCGAAAGAGTTATCTTCTGCAAATAAAGGTTTTGGTCAGATTTTTACGTAGCCCTCTGACCAGCTACGACACGCCATCTTCGCTTCTAACGATCCGGTCGATTCCAATTCGCCCCCGTTTCTTTCACCACCGAACAACGGCATCCCACGCGGGACCAAAAACGTTATTCAACTGGACCATGAATTATACATCACTATCTTTAAATGACCAATCCAATTGTCTGATTCTGACGCATATCAACTAACTCAGCGCCGCAGGTAACTCCGCCAAGGACTCGATGCGGCATGATGGAGGACAATCGACTTCCGCCCTAGGTTCGCCTGTTCGGTCCAGCCAAAATGCTGACCATCCCATTCGGCGCGGCCCGTGGAAGTCATTCTCGATACAGTCCCCCACAAAGATGATGTCTTCACTGGCCAATTCCGTTCCCAAACTTCGACTAACCTTCTCCAGTACTTGACGGTAGAACGCGGGATCAGGTTTGCGAAAACCCAAACTGGCCGAGCAGAAAACGTCGTCCACCGCCGAAAGTTCCTCAAAGTGGCGGGCGATCGGAATCAGTCGACTGTCGAAGTTGGATGCGATCGCAAGATAGCATCCTTGCTGTTTTAGCTGAGATAGACACTCCGCCACATCGGTGTAGAGAGACCAGTTTTCAGGTACCGCAAAGAAGTTCCACAGGGCGTCAAATAGTTCGGTCGAGTCATTCACGTCATCAAAAACGAAGTCGATGAAGCGTCGCCACAACTCTCGTTCGATCGCGTCACTGGATGTCAGCGCGCCTTCGACCTGCTCTTTAGCGGGCGTGTCTACCGAGAATAGCTTTCTCCGCGCCACTTCGAATCGTCGTTTGACATCCGCTTTCTCGAGCGCCGAACCGAATTTCCGACCATACCGTAAGTACACGTCGATGACGCTCGGTTGTGTTTCGATCACCGTTGAAACGGCATCGAGCAAAACAACTTTTGAAGAAGACGATTGGATAGGAAGACCGTTAGTTTATCGCTCGACCGTTGCTTCGCCCGAGTTCAAAACCTCATTCGACGATGTGGTGCCCTGAGCGGTATGGTGATTGGCTTCGTAGAACTTTTTCTGGCTTTGCTTATCGTCAATGACATTGGCCAAGTTCTTCAATGACAAAATTGAAGCCGATGAAACCGTCGTGGCGCGAAGGATCGGCACGCGCGGAGTCACCTTCGCCGTTTCGTTTCGGGGAGCCTGTGCTGTCCGCGTATTGCTATTTTGGATATTGTCGTTTTGCGTACCCTGGTTGCGGTTGGATTCCTGCAAGGGCACCAAATTCGTCTTGGGAGCCAGAACCTCAACCTGTGGAGTCTCCGAAACCGGTGGCAGCGGTTTGAATTCGATCTCGTTCGTCGTATTTCTGGCTTGTCGATAGCCTCGGTCGTTCAATTTCGATGGTTGTTGGCGAAGCGCATTGAGCTGACGATAGTAGGGTTTATGGCTTGCTTGTACCGTTTCTACCGCTTTCCGGCTACTGGTCGCCTGATTGAACACGTTGTGCGATTGGGCCGGACGAGCGTGCAAGGTCAACATCGCTGGTTTTTGTATCTCTGCTACTTTATCGGTGCGCGAAGAGCCTGTGGCCGAATCGAATTTGATTTGAGACTGCTTCGACAATTCAGCCTGCTCGAAAATGCTTTGATCTTTGTCTCGTTGACCATCGGCGATTTCTTCTTGAGTATCCAATTCGAAATCGTCGTCTTTTTCAATCTGCCCAAGCGGTTCAAGAGTCCCCTCGGTATCAAGCTTGTCGAAATTGTTATTATTGGCCTCAACCTTGGAATCACTACTACTCGAAGGCAGTTGATTGGCTTGGGGCAGGTCATTGGCCTCAGGCAAGCTGTTAGGCACCGTCGCAATCGGTGGCGTAATAACTTCGGTTTGCGGCTGCTGGGTTACTTCGCTACTCACCTCCTGTTCCACAACGTATTGTTGTTGAGGCATGTAGAATTGTTCAGTGCTAACGACGGTGTCTTCTCCACAGCCACCGCCACATCCGCAACCCGCTGCGTGGGGCGCTGGAGCAACCTCCGCCATCGTAGGAACGCTTTGCTGAACCGGGAAGCTGCCGATTTCTACAGGACCCGATGCGGCGGTCGGTTGGGTACCGAAGGTTGGCAGTGAGAGCCCCGTATTTCCGATGGGTGTCTTGGAGTAGGTAAGCCTATTCTTGAAGATACCGGCCCTTGACTTCCTTAACGCATCGGCGACGCCTAAGTTGAGGAACCCTCCACCGCTGGAGGTGCAGCCGCTGAAGATAATCGTTGAAATTCCGAGAGCGATCAGGCTTTGATATTTAAGACGCATGGTTTTCTACCGGAGTATGATGTCCTTGGGTTCGCAAGACGAGATCTGCGACCACCAACCGTGCAACAACCGGCACGGTTCCGATAGAGGTATCGACCTACACAACCCTGCCCATCGGATTTTGAATTTCCACAGCCAAAACCGGAACAACCGGTAGCAGAGGTGCGGTAATAAGAACAGGAAAAGGCAGACAGCTTTCGCCAATCGGAAAACTCTATTTCAAACTGTAGGGGTGACGGGCCTTAAGACGCTGACTTTGTCTCGATCGAAGTACGTTAAACGTCGCATGCTGTCAGACGATGATGGCGAGCCTGTTCTGCCCATGCCTGAGAACAGATATTCACATTCGAGTCTTGCCACAGCCGCAGAGCTTTTCGGCGTTAATCCCTAGCAATTGAAGGAACAAACGGTGTTGATCGTGGCCCGTTTGCCGCAATGGATGGTACCGTTCAGATTGACCATAGATCGACCACTGGTGTTTTAAACGGAAAACGTTAGCCTTTTGACTTACGAGGTTGCCAATTTTGACGTTTGGACGATTGGATAGGACGATTGGAGAATCCGGTCATTTGGCGACTGACCCCAAGATGTACCCTAGCGATGCCTTCATGGCGAAAGAGATTAAATGAGCCAGTTTTTTAACGCTGCCAAAACGTCGGAGATCACCGATGGTGGAAAATTGTTGGTGGAAGTCGACGACCGTTTGGTGATTCTATTCCAGGTCGGTGACAGTTACTTTTGCATCGACGACGTCTGCACCCACGATGGGGGCACGCTCAGCGACGGCAGTTTTGAGGGTTTTGAGATCGCTTGCCCTCGTCACGGGGCCAAATTTGACGTGCGGTGCGGCAGTGTGACCTGCATGCCTGCCACTCAGGCCACCGTGGCCCACGAAACCAAAGTAGACGGCGACACAATTCAGGTTAAAATAAACGAGTAGTCACAAGTCCTGTTTTAAAGGTTGTAGGGCCGGTTCCCACCGGCCACGCCCCGGTCGTTGCCTAAAAGGCCGGTGGGAACCTGCCCTACGAACAACGCCACACTACAAAAATCCTAGAAGAACCGTTTTACTAAGCAATTTAAGCAAAAGAGTCCGATCATGGCCCTGCATGAAGATCACGTCCGAGAAGCCCTAAAGCAAGTCATCGATCCTGAACTGTTCGTGAACATCGTCGATCTTGGATTGATTTATGTCGTCGACGTTTTGCCCAAAGAAGACCAAGAGGGCCGCTACAACGTCAACATCGAAATGACCATGACCAGTCCGATGTGTCCGGCCGGTCCCCAGTTGGTCGCAGAGACCAAAAAGTTCGCTGGCGAAATTGAATCGGTGGACGAAGTCGAAGTCAAAGTCGTCATGGATCCGCCTTGGACGCAGGATATGATGACCGACGACGCGCGGGATCAATTGGGCATTTTCTAACCGCGCTGCCGGTCGAGATTGTCGTTCCAAGCGTTCGTCAACGTGTTGGTGATTTCGCCAAGTGCGCCGTTGCCGATTGGATTCTTATTGACGTGAGTCACCGGCGTGATGCCTGTTGGCGTCGTCAGCCAAAGTACCTCATGAGCGTTTTCTAATTCTTCTACGCCGATGTTTCGACGCGCGACAGGGATACTCAGCGCGTCAGCCAATTCAATGATGTACCTCAAGGTCACGCTGCTCAAAACGGTCTCTTGAATCGGAGCAACAAACTGCCCCGACTGGACCATGACGACAGACGCTGTTGTGCCTTCGGCGATGAAACCGTCGGCAGTCAGCAGCAAAGCACGCGAATTGGGATCAATCGCTTTGGCTTCTTGTTCTGCCAAATAGTAATGCATACGGCTACGGCACTTGAGTTCCTTCGGAACTGACTGCGCGGGGATTTCTTGCGTGGAAACCGATGTTAAACGAATGCCCTCTGCGTAGTTTTGCTTAAGTTTTTCTGCGTGCAGCGGGTAGGTGTAAACCAAGGTCGTAGGACCCGCATTGGTTTGGCCGTAGGCCGATGCGATCCCGGGCGTCGCACAAACGCCGATTCCCAATTCGTCTGTGGGGGAAAGTGTTTGGCCATTGGTTTCGATCAGGTCGGCGATCTGCGATTCCAAATCGGAACGGTCCAGCGGAAGTTCGAGGCCAATGATTTTCAAACCGCCAAAGAAGCGGTCGAGATGCCGATCAAGCAGCGGCGTCTTACGAGCAAAGGTGCGAATCTGTTCGGTCACCGTAACGCCCATCGTGAACCCAAGATCGAACGCCGAGATGGTGGCGTTGCTGGCGTCGGTGCGAGTTCCGTTGAGATAGATTTGCATAGTGTTTTTGCTTGGGTCGTTGGTTACGGCTCCGTAGATCGGGCTCTTAGCTCCATCACGCTTAGATGTTGGCGACGGTAGACCAATATCCTCTTGCGGTTCACACAAGCGGCCGGTGGGAACCGGCCCTACGATTTTACCGCAGTCAGATGATCACCTTCGTTACTGACAACACGGACCATCGCCAGATCGTTGTCTTGGAACTGTCCTCCGGCCACCGAAACGTTGGCGTAGCGGCAGCTAGTCCCCCGCGCGACGCCTTCGTCATCGACATCCTCGACAAGCAATTGCAACTGTTGGTTCACCAGTGAATCGAAGTATTCCGATCGAAGCTCGGCCTCCAATTGCTGCACTACCCTGCCCCGCTCCTGTTTTACCGCTTTGGGAATTTGGTCTTCCATCTCTGCCGCCGGAGTCGTTTTGCGGGGGCTGAAGGGGAACATATGGATCTTGGAAAAACCGATCTGTCGACAGGCGTCCAGCGAATCCTCAAAATCAGCTTCCGTTTCGCCGGGGAACCCGACGATCAGATCCGTCGAGAACGCTGGCGACGCAAGTTGTTCTTTTACATGTTGGCAGCGGTCGATGATATGTTTGCGCGTCCAACGCCGTTTCATTTTTCGTAGGATGCGGTCACTGCCGCTTTGCACGCAAACGTGCAAGTGTGGGCAGACTTGATCGCCGTGATCCTGCATCACTTCGATTAACTCGCGCGTAACTTCGGTTGCTTCGATGCTGGATAGCCGGACGCGAAAACCATCGCCGATCGAACAAATTTCTCGGACCAACGATGACAGTCGTACCCAATCGGTTTTGGGTTTGCCGCGATTGAAATCGACGCCGTAGTGGCCAAGGTGAATGCCGGTCAGGATCACTTCTCGATATCCGTTATCGACCAGACGCCGGACCTCTTCGATGATTTCGGCTTGGGGGCGACTGGACATCTGGGGGCGGACGGTGGGGATGATGCAATAACTGCATTTGAGCAAGCAGCCGTCCTGCACCTTCACGTAGGCGCGATGTCGTCCGTCCAAACCCGAGATACCGTTGGGAATGTCTCGCACACCAAACCGGCCTAGGAGATCTGGAAGTTCACGTTTATCGGTGATGACTTCGGCGACGCCCGGCAAAGCGGCAACTTCGCCCGGCTCGCGCGTGGCATAACAACCCATCACGATCAGCCGAGCCTCCGGATTTTCGCGGTTCATTTTCCGGATGATCTGACGGCTTTTAGAATCGCCTTCGCCGGTGATGGTGCAGGTATTGATGATGCACAGGTCGGCGGGCGTATTTTTGTCGGCATCGGTGTAGCCTACGCCGATCAATCCCTCGCGGACAAACTGAGTTTCGTACTGGTTGACCTTACAGCCGAGAGTGTAAGTTTTCAGTTTTGCCGACACGCGATTTTTTCTGTGGAGAGGGTTGAGTAGGGCGAAACGAGGTCGCCTGCCGGCTTGTCGTTAAACTGTTATCGCGATCGCACGCAAATGTGGCTTACGATTCGGGAACCGGTTCGATGGAAGCTGACATGGAGCCTTTGCAGCGCGCGATCAGTTCGTCTTTGCCGAAGGCGTGGATTTGGTCGCGTTTAAGTTCCGCATGTTCGCGCGTCGTTGTCAGACAAATCGCCTTGCCGTCAGCGTCGACGGTCTTGGCGATTTCGAATCCCTTTTCCAGCCCGTGAGCGAACAACAGCTTCATCATCGAAACGACGTATTGATACGAGTGATCGTCGTCATCCCACAGCACAACGTTGTAACGCGGTTGCTTTTTGTTTTGCTGTTTGCGGTCCTTCTCGGGCGTCAAAACGGCAACGGGTTCGGCGACTGCAATTGAATCTTCTTCGGACATCTTCGACCTCGACTTGTGGCTGGCTCGGGAATCACTGGAATCCATTGTCAGTGTTCACTTCCAGAGAGCATTTTAGCCGTGATGGTTCGATTGGCAAAGGTAAAATTTCCCCGTGCACCAGCGATAGCCCCAACATTACAACGACTGCAGCCAGACAATTGCTATCGCCGGCCAGAATTTCCTTGAGATCTGCCGCCTCCGCCACCGCCGCTGCCACCTCCGCCACCTCGTCGGCGACGTGAGCGCCCTGAGCTCTTTCCGCCGGAGCTGGGATTCGTCGATCCGGAGCGGCCAGGTTTGCCTGATCGAGATCCACCCGAGCCACTTGTTTTGGCTCCGTGTGGAGCCGAACGTTGAGGCCGACGACGGCGGCGAGAACCGGTTGATGGGTTTCTGCGCGGCGTTGATTCCGATTGAGCCGGCATCGGGTAATCAGGATCGACAGGCACCTTTTGGTCGATCAATTTCTCGATGGCTTTCAAATCGCCGCGATCCTCTGAAGTGCAAAAAGATATCGCGATGCCCTCTGCGCCGGCGCGACCCGTGCGGCCAATGCGGTGGACGTAACTTTCGGGTTCGTTGGGTAAGTCATAGTTGACAACATGGGTCACGCCGTCGATGTCGATCCCGCGGGCGGCGACGTCGGTGGCGACCAATACCTTGAGGTGGTTCTTACGAAACGCGTCTAACGCGCGTTGGCGCGCGTTCTGCGATTTGTTGCCGTGAATGGCGGCCGATTTTACGCCAGCTTTGCCCAACCGCGATGACACCGTGTTAGCCATGCGTTTGGTACGCGTGAACACGATCGCGCGGCCGACACTGGGATCGTCAATCAGATACTCGAGCGTTTTTTGCTTCTTACTTTTTTCGACGAATAAGACGCGCTGATCAATAAGGTCGACGCTGCGCGTTTTGGGCGTAACGTTAACGCTGATTGGTTTGTAGAGTAGCTTCTTTGCAAGTTGAACAATGTTGGGTGCGATGGTGGCCGAGAAGAACAGCGATTGGCGTTTCTCTGGCAGTTGGCTGATGATGCG